>NZ_LLWJ01000054.1:0-84658 GCF_001529285.1 Pseudomonas sp. TAA207
TTAAATTCCAGAATCCCTGTCTGCTCACGCAGATGGGGATTTTGTTTGTGCGCTCGAAAAACAATGATTATCGGCTCAGCCTGCAACGTGATCTCAGGTCACTGACCAGCCATGCCGGGTACAACTGCGGCGTGCTTCACCTAAAGTCCTACAAATAGACGCAGTCATTTCATGCTCCGCACACTAGAATGGGCGCAGTCATTTCAAAGCCAGAGACTCCTTATATGCCAGATCCGGTTGACGCCCGCAGGGTGTCAGATTTACCGCTGGACGAGTCAGTGGCCCACCCCATAAAGCTGCGATGTATCGCATGCTAATGCCGCAAGTAAGCGTGAACACGCTGTAGAGCTTGCACCTGGAATAGGCGGGCAAGCTATTTCCGTGACACTGAATGCAAAACTGGGTTTGTAGTCCACCTAGTCCTTTCAGTCCAACGTTCCTTTTCAATATCTCAGGACTCGATCGACTAGGAAGCGAATCGTACTTCATCGCCTTGATCAGGGTGGTAATTGTCGGGGTTTAGTCCTGGACGTAAGCAAGTACGATTTCACGCAGCACATCAATCAGTGGCTGCAATTGCATTCCGCAGTGCCGATCCGGTAGGTGGTCAGTTTTTTCGTTGACGTTTTCACCTATGCCCTTAAGGGTGCAGCCGTGTAAGTGTATTTGTTTCAGATTCGTGATGAATCACTGTGCGAGGAAACTCTTTTTGGCCACACAGACCAGCGAGGGATTCTGCGTGGACATATCGGAGCGGCATTACCAGCTCACCATAAAAAACACCCCGCGAAAGCATCACTCTCGAAGGGTGTAAGCACTGGCATCTTATTAGGCATGCAGCTGGAATTCCCAGCGAGGGATTACTAATCCCCGTAGTAGATACAGCCACTGGTACATGTTTCATGAATTCGAATAGCTGACAGCTCAGGCAATAAAGGTTTCAACTGCTGCCAGATCCACTTGGCCAGGACTTCACTGGTTGGGTTTTCCAGGCCAGGAATATCATTCAAATAATTATGATCAAGCTGCTCGTACAGGGGCTTAAAAATCGCTTTGATTTCAGAAAAGTCACGGATCCAGCCGGTATTGGGGTCAATGTCGCCGCTTAGATGAATGGCAACTTTGAATGAATGGCCATGTAAACGACCACATTTGTGCCCCTCAGGAACAAATGGCAGCCGATGCGCAGATTCGAATGTAAACTCTTTAAAAATTTCCACAGTGTTTTAGCTCTTGAAGAGATGGCTGTCGCCTGTGCGACGAATGCAGGCGCGCAGTTTAACAGTTAACGTTGTACACGCGAGTAGCCACCCGCCTTGAAGGCGCGCTGGGTGACCAAACGCCGGGTTTATTCAGTTTCAATTAAGCGACTTTCGTTACAGTCATCGCTTTCGATAGTGTCTTTCATTTCACCCGATGTTCCACCGGAGTAGCCATGAACATCAATGTACGCTTTAGCCAACTGTTAGCGCTGATGCTCTGTGCATGTTGCTCGTTGGCTTCCGCGCGGGATTTGGGTCAAGACGAAGCGCTTCGCTTACGCGAGAGGGGTGAAATCTTACCCCTTGAGGACATTCTTAAATTCGCGCTTGAACGCTATCCGGACTCAAAATTATTAGAGGTCGAACTGGAAGAAAAGCAGGGTGCCTATGTCTATGAGGTCGAATTGGTAACCCCTCAACGTGTTGTCCGGGAACTCAAATTCAATGCCAGTAGTGGCAATCTGACTAAAGATAAGGAAGACGATTAATGCGTTTGTTATTGGTGGAAGACCATGTCCCACTCGCTGATGAGTTGATCGCCGGACTTACTCGCCAAGGCTATGCAGTCGATTGGTTGGCGGATGGTCGCGATGCCCTTCATCAAGGCCAGAGTGAACCCTATGACCTGATTGTTCTCGATCTGGGTTTACCTGGAATGACGGGTATTGATGTGCTTGAAAAGTGGCGCTCTGCAGGGGTGACAACACCCGTTTTAATCCTCACCGCACGCAGCTCTTGGGCCGAACGCATAGAGGGGCTCAAGGCGGGAGCGGATGATTACTTGACCAAGCCTTTTCATCCCGAAGAATTACAGTTACGGGTTCAGGCCCTGTTGCGACGCACGCATGGGCATGCCAATCAGCCACTTTTGAAGTCTGCGGGCCTGCAACTCGATGAAGCTCGCCAATGTGTTACCCGTGACGGTGTTGAGATCCAGCTGACCGCTGCCGAGTTTCGCTTACTGCGCTATTTCATGTTGCACCCGCAGCAAATCCTCTCTAAAAGCCATCTGTCCGGGCATTTATATGATGGCGAAACAGAGCGCGATTCCAATGTTTTGGAAGTTCACGTCAACCACCTGCGGCGTAAGCTTGGCCGTGACGTTGTTGAAACGCGACGTGGTCAGGGCTATATCTTCGGAACAGCGGCCCAGTGAAGTCTATTCAGCGCAGGCTTAGCCTTGGACTTGTCAGTGTCTTGCTGGTGGCCGGTATTGTGGTCGGCCAAGTCAGCCTGTGGCTTTTTGAGAGTGGTCTGCAACGTTATCTTGAGTCGGGTCTTCAAGATGACAGCGAGAATTTGCTGTTTGCGTTGAGTCGCGGCCCTCAGGGGTTACAGCTTGATGAGCGGCGTCTGTCTCCGGCTTATCAGAGACCATTTTCCGGGCACTACTTCAGTATTGAGTTCGGTGACATTCATTGGCGGTCGCGCTCACTGTGGGATGCGCAGTTGCCCAAGACAGAACACTCCGGGCTCAATAACACCCTTCAACCAGGCCCCGAAGGCCAAATGCTGTTGGTCTTGCGCAGTGACTACAAACGCTTCGGTCAGTCGGTTTCCATCACCGTGGCACAGGATTACTCGCCCATACGCAACAGTTTCCAACAGGTTCAGCGAATCGGGCTAGGCCTTGGGACGTTAGCGTTGGCGGTTATTTTACTGTTGCAGCGGATTACGGTTCGCAGAGCGCTGCGGCCGCTGGAAACAGCACGCATCCAAATTGCCCAATTGCAAAAAGGCCAGCGTTCGCAGCTCGACGCTCAGGTGCCCATAGAGCTTGAACCGCTGGTCAAACAGATCAACCACCTGCTGACGCATACCGAAGACACGCTCAAACGCTCGCGCAATGCGTTAGGCAATGTGGGGCATGCGTTGAAAACACCGCTGGCAGTGCTGATCAGCCTTGCCAATGACCCACGGCTTGCGACGTATCCCGACATACAAGCGACATTGCGTGCCCAGCTGGAGCAAGTTGAACAGCGCGTGAACCGCGAGCTAAATCGTGCTCGTCTTGCGGGTGACGCGTTGCCGGGGGCTCAATTTGACCCGCAGGCAGAACTTCCCGGTCTGCTGGCCACCTTGGCCATGATTCATGGGCAACATGTGAACCTCACGTTCCAGGCCCCCGACAATGTGCACCTGCCATGGGACCGTGAAGACATGCTTGAGCTGTTGGGCAATATTTTGGACAACGCCTGTAAATGGGCTGATTCACGGGTCGAGCTGAGCCTGCGTCAAACAGCCAACGGTTATGAAATTGAGGTGCAAGACGATGGTCCCGGCATTGCCCCAGATGAGCGCGATCAAGTATTGAGTCGTGGTACTCGCCTTGACGAACAAGCCAACGGTCATGGTTTGGGGTTGGGTATCGTTCGCGATATCGTCGATGCATGGGGGGGGCAGATGCAATTAGCGGCAGGGCAGTGGGGCGGTCTATTGGTCACAATCAATTTGCCTGACCCGGCTGACAAGGCGACGACAGCCTGATGCATGTCGCCGCCTTTGCTGCGTGATCAGACGCGGAACTGATCCATCAGTTGCTGTTGTTGATTGGCCAGTGAATTCAGCGACTGGCTCACCCGCGCCGATTCATTGGCTTGTTCAGACAATGACTCCGTCACATCCCGGATAGTCGACACGTTACTGTTGATCTCTTCCGCCACGGCGCTTTGTTCCTCCGCTGCGCTGGCAATTTGTAAGTTCATGTCAGTAATCACCGTTACCGCATTACCGATTTGTTGCAGCGCGGTGACGGCTTGCCCGACTTGTTCAACACTGCCCTGGGCCTGTTGATGGCTATTGCTCATCGAACTCACCACCACTTGAGTGCCGGCCTGTAGCTGTTCGATGACCTGACGCGTTTCTTCCACGGACTCTTGTGTACGGCGAGCAAGATTGCGCACTTCATCAGCCACGACGGCAAATCCACGACCTGCCTCACCCGCGCGCGCCGCTTCAATCGCCGCATTGAGTGCCAACAAATTAGTCTGCTCGGCGATGGCGCGAATCACTTCCAGTACCGACCCGATTTTTTCGCTGTTGGCCGCAAGACCTTCAACCTGGGTCATGGCATTACTCATATCAGCGGCCAAGTGGTCAATGCTGCGCGTGGTCCGATCAATAATGGTCAAACCATCACGCGTCGCCTGGTCGGCATCACGCGCGGCTTGTGCCGCTTGAGCCGCACTGCGGGCGACGTCCTGCGCTGTCGCACTCATTTCGTGAGACGCGGTGGCAGCCTGATCGACCTGGCGATACTGCTGCTCCATGCCAGCGCTGGTCTGGGCGGCGATGGCGGCCGACTGGTCTGCGGTGCTACGGGCATCCTGCACCGAGCGCTTAACCTCGGCGATGATCGGTTGCAGCTTATCCAGAAAACGATTGAACCAGCCCGCCAGTTGGCCCAGCTCATCTTTTTTGTCGTAGGCAAGACGCCGTGTCAGATCACCTTCGCCACTGGCAATGTCTTCCAGCATATTCGCCACGCTGAGGATGGGGCGGGTTACGCTGCGGGCCATCAGCCACACAAGCACCAGTCCCACCACCGCGGCGAGTAAGCCGAGTGCCAGTTCGATCAACGTCCCGGCATAGCTGCGTGCGTCCAGTTCGGCCTTCAGCGTTTCTGCCGGTCCAACCAGTACTTTTTCAGGCACATCCAGCAGTACGCCCCAAGGCTGGCTGCCAGGGATCGGGTGGAAAGGGGTCAGGACTTTCAGGCGCTCATGGCTGCGAATGCTTTGCGGCTCGTCGCCACTGGCCATCATGCGAATCAGTTGCGCACCATCATTGCTGTCTACCGCGTCCAGACGCTGGCTCAGTTTGCTGGCATCCAGGCTGTAGCCTGCCAACAGGCCCACGGAGCTGATAATGCCGACATTGGTTTGGCCGCCGTAGAGCTTTTGGCTGGCCTGTTGGCTGATGGCTTGCAGGCTATTGAGGTTGATATCAACCGACAGCGACGCAATCACTTTGCCATTGACCATCAACGGAAACACGATGCTGGTCAGCAATACGTTTTGCCCGTCGATCTCATAGAAATAGGGTTCGATGATGCACGGTTTCAGCGTTGCGCGCGGGCATGTGAACCACGTGTTATTGGCCTGACCGCTGGGTCCGATGCTCGTATCGGCCATGTCGCTTTCCGGCAACGCCATCGACGTTAACTTGCCTGGCGTGGGTTGCGACCAATAGAGCGCAAAACGGCCTTTATCGTTGCTGCCCAACTCTTTTTGGTGATCAAACAGCTGATCTTTGCCATCCAGCGCATTGGCTTCGAACACCAGCGACAACCCCAACAAGTCAGGGTTTGCCTGTAGGGCCGCTTTAACCTGACGCGTCAGGTCTTCACGCAAATCGAAAGCATCCAGAAACCGCTTCTCCGATTGCTCACGTAAAAACAGGACCTGACGGGCGAAACCATTGCCGTACTGGTAGGCATCCATAAACTGGCGGCTGATGGCCAACGCCTGGGCCTCGCCCTGAGCTTCGATGCGCGCTTGCGCCGATTCGTTGAGCATCTGGGCACTGGAGGCTTTCACCAGTTCGGAGTTGTGCTCCATGCGATACAGGGAAAGGCCCACCAGCAATGTCACTATCGCCAACAAACAAAGTCCGGAAAGCAGGGTGATTTTCCATTGGATGGAAAGCTGTCTAATCGACATGGAGACATCCTAAAAAGAGGCTTTGTCTGTTAGCGGCCGACAGGCGCGTTTCTTTATGCTTGAAACGTAAAAACCCAGTTTATTAAATGCCCATTTAGCCCTGTATTTATTAGGGATAAAGCCGTTTTTGCGATGTTTATTGACAGGTCCCGGAACGCACTTTGACAAGGCGGCGATGCTGCTTCAAAGTGTGCGCCCTCAAATAAATCCTCCTTTCCAAATCCGGCGACTGGCACAGCAGTCATTTGCCCGGAATCATCCGCATGACGGTGTTGCTCACGTTGTGCGTGCCATGAGGTTGTAATGATAAATGCAGTAGTTGCCGCGGTCGGCATCATGTTGGTGCTCAGTCTGTCCCGTGTGCATGTGGTCATCGCCCTGATTGTCGGTGCAGTCGTGGGTGGTCTTGTGGGCGGGCTGGGTATTGAAGAAACCCTCAATGCCTTTAACAGCGGGTTGGGTGGCGGTGCTCAAGTTGCGCTTTCTTACGCGATGTTGGGTGCTTTCGCCGTTGCGATTGCCAAGTCCGGTTTGGCACATGCCTTGGCCGACAAAGCCCTGACGCTGGTGAACAAACAGCAAAGCGCGGGTGGCAATCGGGTCAAATGGCTACTCATTGTCTTGCTGTTAGTGGTTGCGATCTGCTCACAGAACATCCTGCCCATCCACATTGCGTTTATTCCGCTTTTGGTTCCGCCGCTGCTGTATGTGCTGACCAAATTGAAGATTGACCGGCGTTTGATTGCCTGTGTCATGACCTTTGGCTTGATCACGCCCTACATTTTCTTGCCTGTAGGTTTCGGCAATATTTTCCTTAACCAAATTTTGCTGGCCAACGTCAGCAAGGGTGGCGTGGATATCAGCCAGGTCAATGTGACGCACGCCATGGCCATTCCGGCATTGGGCATGTTGTCTGGTCTGTTGGTCGCGGTGTTCATCAGCTACCGAAAAAAACGTGAATATGACCTGTCAAAAATTGAACAGGTTGAGCAAGTGGCCGTGAGCTACAACCCACGCACCCTGCTGGTCGCCGGAGGGGCGATTGCCGCTGCGTTTATCGTTCAGCTGTGGCTGGGATCGATGATTATTGGCGCACTGGTGGGTTTCTTGATCTTCTCGGCCTCAGGCATCGTGCGCTGGCGTGAAACGGACGATCTGTTTACCGAAGGCATGAAAATGATGGCCATGATCGGTTTCATCATGATTGCGGCTTCAGGCTTCGCCGAAGTGATGAAGGCCACCGGTGAAGTGAAATCGCTGGTAGAGGCTTCTGCGGGCTGGATCAACCACAGCAAGGGCGTGGGTGCGCTGCTGATGTTGTTGGTCGGTTTGTTGGTCACGATGGGGATTGGCTCGTCCTTTTCGACGGTGCCGATCCTGGCGGCCATTTTTGTCCCGCTGTGCGTGCAACTCGGCTTCAGCCCGATGGCGATCGTTTGCATTGTGGGCACCGCGGGCGCGCTGGGTGATGCCGGTTCGCCTGCCTCCGATTCAACACTGGGGCCGACCTCTGGTCTGAACGTAGATGGCCAGCATCACCATATCTGGGACACGGTGGTACCCACGTTCCTGCATTACAACCTACCGCTGCTGGCCTTTGGCTGGGTGGCGGCCATGACGTTGTAAGTAACCTGGCACCTTTAGCCGTTAAACAAGTTGTGTATGGGGTCTTAACTTTGAACGTTTCAGGCCGTTAACGCAGTACGTAGTTCCTTAAAAAGAGTAAAAGCCATGCGCCTGAGCCTGAAGGCAAAAGTATTGTCCCTCGCGGTGTTGCCGGTCTTGTTGTTTGCCTTGGTCATCAGCGTAACGACGGTCTGGATTCTGCAAGATCAGGCCACTAAAGAGGTCGAAGAAACCCGTCAACGCTTGCTCAATGACGCCAAGGCGACGCTGCACAGCTACGTTGAGGTGGCGATGACGGCCATCAAGCCGCTGTACGACGCGGCGCAGCCGGGTGATGAAGCCGCACGGGCGCAGGCGATCAAGCTGTTGTCCAATATCACCTATGGCACCGATGGTTACTTCTTTGGTTATGACTCGCAAACCGTACGCTTGTTTAAAGGCAACAGCCCGGAAGGCGTAGGCAAAAACTTTCAGGACAATCGCGACCCGAATGGCGTGTACACCAACCGCGAATTGGTTCGCGCCGCTAAAGACGGCACGCACTACGCTCAGTACAGTTCGTCATTGCCCGGCAATGAAAAGCTGCTAGTCCCCAAATTGGGCTACACCGAATATCTGCCCAAGTGGGACCTGGTGATGGGGACGGTGGTCAATCTTGACGGTATCGAGGCGCAGGTCGCCGACGTCCAGGCCGACGTTAAAGAGCGTATGGAAGGCATGATCTTCAGCATTGCCGCCATTACGGTGCTGGTGCTGTTGGTCATCGCCGTCATTGGCATGCTGGTGGCCAATACCATTCTGCGTCCATTGCACTTGATGAAAGCCAATCTGGACGATATTGCGGCCGGGGAAGGTGACTTGACCCACCGTCTGGCGATTACTAGCCAGGATGAACTGGGTGAGCTGGCAGGTTCATTCAATCGGTTCGTCGACAAAATCCACGCCATGGTGCGACAAATCACCGACATGACCTCCCAACTGACCACGCTGGTCGCGCAGGTGTCAGATCAGGCGCACCGTTCTGAGCAGGCGATGGAGCGCCAGCGCCACGAAACCGACCAAGTGGCTACGGCAATCAATGAAATGTCCTCGGCGGCGCAGGAAGTGGCCCGCAGTGCGCAAGGGGCTTCGGTCGCGGCACAAAAAACCGATGAAGAGGGTCAGCTCGCTAAACGCGTGGTGGATGGCAGCATTCAACAGATTCATGCGCTGGTCAGCGATATCCGCAGCAGCGGGACATCGCTGGATAGCTTGCAACAAGATGTCACCTCGATTGTCAGCGTCTTGGGGGTGATTCGCTCGATTGCAGACCAAACCAACCTGTTGGCCCTCAACGCCGCCATCGAGGCTGCGCGAGCGGGTGAAGCGGGCCGTGGTTTTGCTGTGGTTGCTGATGAAGTGCGAGCGCTGGCCAGCCGTACGCAGCAAAGCACGCAAGAGATTCAAGGCATGATCGATCGCCTGCAACAGGGCACCGATCAAGCCGTGCAAGCGATGCGCCGGTCCAGTGAAGCGGGGGATGGCACCTCGGCGCAAGCCAATCAGGCCGGGACCTCCCTGGACACGATGGCGCAACTGATTGGCACCATCAACTCAATGAATGCGCAAATTGCCAGTGCAGCGGAAGAGCAAACCGCCGTTGCCGAAGAGATCAACCGCAGCGTTCACCAGATTGCAGTCGCGGTCGACAATGTGGCGGACGAAACCCAGCAAGGCGCCCAAACCACCCGCAGCCTGGCGCAATTGGGCCAGCGCTTGGGTGATCTGGTCGGGCAGTTCCGCATCTGACAGTGCGCAGTGGCTGATGGCTGTGTGCGGCTCGCCGCCATCGGCTGCTTCTGTACGCTCACGGCAACTCGATACGGCCTGTTTCTCCCGGCACGGTCGGCCAATCACCGGCCGCCCACCGCGCCCTGGCGCGTTCAATCAAGGCTGGATCGCTGGCGACAAAGTTCCAGTTCATCCGGCGCGGCCCATCCAGTGGGGCGCCGCCAATGATCACCACGTGGCAATCACTGTCGGCGCACACCGTGACCGCTTCACCCGCCGGCAACACCACCAACGTATGGCGCTCAAGTGGCTGGCCATCGATCTGAGCTTCCCCCTCAAGCACATACACCGCGCGTTCAGCATGTTCGGCTGCAATCAGCAGGGTGGTGGCGGTTTGCATCTGCACGTCGGCGTAGAGCGTGGGGGATAACACGGGCACAGGCGAGGTCAGGCAGAACCCCGAACCCGCGATCAGGCAAATCTTAACGCCCAGGTTGTCGCTGACTGGCAGGCTGGCAGCCGGGTGATGGCTGTAGTGACCGGGGCCCTGCTCGTGGCTTTTGGGCGAGGCCAGCCACACTTGTAACCCGTGAATCACCGAGCCTTCAGCGCGCAAGGGTTGCGGTGTGCGTTCAATGTGGGCAATGGCTTGGCCGGCGGTCATCCAACTGACGTCCCCAGGGCCTACGTGCTGATCTGAACCCAGGCTGTCTTTATGCTGCACACGGCCCTCAAACAAATAGGTAAGGGTCGACAAACCAATGTGGGGGTGCTGTTTGATGTCCATCCCGTGACCGGGAGGATAGTGGGTGTGCAGGATGTGATCGAAAAAAACGAAAGGTCCGACACTTCGGCATTTGGCCGAGGGTAGTGGACGCAGAATGGGTTGCCCTTCAACCTCTTCGGCACGCGGCCGAATCACAGTAAGTGCCGACATGAATCAGTCCCGCCAATCAAGAAGCGTTGAGCATAACCCAACGCTTCAGGATCACGCTTGCCGGTTACTGGCTAAACGCACCTTCGGACAAATGCGTTTCGATGCTGATGTCAGCAGTGGTCATCAGTTTGTGAATCGGGCATTTGTCCGCAACGCGATGCAGTTCATCTCGCTGGGCGTCCGTCAGTACGCCCTTGAGTGTGAGCTTGACGTGCAGGTTGTACTTGCCTTGTTGTTCTTGCTCGGCATCGTGTTTTATCTCGACGGTGACGCCCGTGAGGGGAATGTCTTTCTTTTTGGCGTACATTTTCAGGGTCAGGGCTTTGCAAGCGGCCAGTGCGGCATCGAAGTAATCATGCGGCCCTGGTGCTGAGCCTTCGCCTCCCAGCGCTTTGGGCACATCGGTGAACACTTCGTAATCATCAATCTTGATGCTGTGACGAAAACCCTCATGCGACACGGTATTAACGGTAACAGTCATGGCAAACCTCAGCTTGGCAGTGATTAAAGGTCCTGATCTTTATAGAGCATGTGGCGGATCGTGCGTTCCATTTAACATGTGGGCCTGAACCCTTAAGCCTGTGCTCGGGTCTATCAGTCTCTACTGATGAGGATGACCGGGTGCGAATCAAATCATTACTTTTGGCTTTTGGGGCGCTGGCCGTGAGCACGTTGGCCCAATCGCGCGAATACGCCTACAGCGATGCCCATCTGCATTACGTCGATTTCTTCCAGGAAAGTGCGGGTATGCCAGCGCTGTTGGCGGCCATGGCAAAAAATCGTATTGAACACGTAATGATTTCCGGCATCCCGGTGGCCAAAAAATGGCACGAAGACGAACCCAAGCGCCCGCGCTATTACGCGGGTGACGATGCTGACGCTTATTGGTACAGCGCCACCGATGTCTGGGTGGCAGATGCGGTCAAGCAACTGAGTGCAAAGCAGCGCGAGCATTTTCATCCGTTTTTGTCGGGCTTTAACCCCAATGACAAAAACTCGGCGGCGCACATCCAGCGCATGCTCGACCTCAACCCCGGGCTGTGGCAGGGGATTGGCGAAGTGTTCACCCGCCATGATGATCTGACCGCCCTGATTTCAGGTGATACCCCGCGTGCCAACAACGAAGCCTTGATGCGCATTTACACCTTGGCGGCCCAACACGACTTGCCCGTTCTGGTGCATTCCAATATCACCTCCAAGCGTGAGAAAAACCCGCTGTACCTGGCCGAAATTGAACAACCGTTGGGGCAGCATCCACGCACTCGCTTCATCTGGGCGCATGCGGGCACTAGCGCAGAGATTCACCGCCACCAAACACAGATGGATTTTTTGCTGCCAACGCTGACCCGATTACTGGCGACTTACCCTAACCTTTACGTCGACCTGTCCTGGAGCATGCTCACGCCTTATCTGTTGGATGCGCAGGGCAGGGCAAGGCCGGAGTGGGTGGCGCTGGTTGAGCGCTTCCCTGAACGCTTTATGCTGGGGTCAGATGTTGTAGGTCGTTTTGACAAGCTGGGCCAGGAGCTGCACAGCTTTGACCCCTTTTTGGATGCACTGCCTGTCGAGGTTGCGCATAAAGTGGCGAAGGATAACTTTTTGCAGGTTTTGCCGAAAAAGACTCGATAGGCCAAATCCGGGACAAAAAAATGCCCTGAACCAGTCAGGGCATTTTTTATGAGCGGGCAGAGGGCTTATTTGCCTTCCCAGCGCTTGAGCACCAAGGTGGCGTTAGTGCCACCAAAGCCAAAGCTGTTGCTCATCACGGTGTCGATTTTGGCATCTTCACGCGTTTTGGTCAGGATCGGCATGTCAGCGACGGCCGGGTCCAGCTCATCAATGTTGGCGGAGCCAGCAATGAAGTTACCTTCCATCATCAGCATGCAGTAGATCGCTTCGTGAACACCGGCGGCGCCCAAGGAGTGGCCCGACAGGCTCTTGGTGGAGCTGATAGGCGGCGCTTTGTCGGCGAAGACTTCGCGGATGCCTTTCATTTCGGCCACATCACCGACCGGGGTCGAGGTGCCGTGAGTATTGATGTAGTCGATAGGCGCATCAACGGTAGACATCGCCATCTGCATGCAGCGAATAGCACCTTCGCCGCTTGGAGCAACCATGTCGTAGCCATCGGAAGTTGCACCGTAACCCACGATTTCGGCGTAGATTTTGGCGCCGCGGGCCAGGGCATGCTCCAGCTCTTCAACCACCACCATGCCACCACCACCGGCAATCACGAAACCGTCACGCTTGGCGTCGTAGGCACGGGAGGCTTTTTCTGGCGTGTCGTTGTACTGGCTGGACAAAGCGCCCATAGCGTCGAACAGGAACGATTGGCTCCAATGTTCTTCTTCACCGCCGCCGGCAAACACGATGTCCTGCTTGCCCATCTGGATCTGTTCCATGGCCGTACCGATGCAATGAGCACTGGTTGCGCAGGCAGAAGCGATGGAATAGTTCAGACCCTTGATCTTGAACGGCGTTGCCAGGCAAGCCGACACGGTGCTGCTCATGGTCCGCGTCACACGGTATGGGCCAACACGTTTCACGCCTTTTTCGCGCAGGATGTCCAGCGCTTCCATCTGGTTCAAGGTCGACGCACCGCCAGAACCTGCGATCAGACCGGTACGCGGATTGGAGACTTGCTCCTCGCTCAGGCCCGAATCGGTAATGGCGTCTTTCATGGCCAGGTAAGCGTAAGCAGCGGCGTGGCCAACGAAACGATAAATCTTGCGATCGATCAGCTCTTCGAGGTTCAGGTCAATGGAGCCGGAAACCTGGCTACGCAGACCCATTTCGGCATATTCCGGGTTGAATCGGATGCCAGGGCGACTTGCACGCAGGTTAGCGGAGACGGTCTCTTTGTCATTGCCCAGGCACGAAACGATGCCCAGACCAGTGATAACGACGCGGCGCATTCGGATAACCCTTAGAAGTTGTCAGTTGAGGTGAAAACGCCGACCCGAAGGCCTTCGGCGGTATAAATTTCGCGACCGTCGACAGTGACCGAACCATCGGCAATGGCCAGGTTCAGCTTGCCCTTGAGGACGCGCTTGATATGAATGTTGTAGGTGACTTTTTTGGCGGTCGGCAAGACCTGGCCAAAAAATTTCACTTCGCCCGAACCCAGGGCACGGCCGCGGCCCGGCAGACCTTGCCAGCCGAGGTAGAAGCCCACCAGTTGCCACATGGCATCAAGGCCCAGGCAGCCTGGCATCACAGGGTCGCCTTCGAAGTGACAGGCAAAAAACCACAGGTCAGGGGTGATATCCAGCTCGGCGACCAATTCACCTTTGCCGTACTTGCCACCCTCTTCACTGATATGGGTAATGCGATCCACCATCAGCATGTTAGGGGCGGGCAGTTGCGCGTTACCTGGGCCGAACAGTTCGCCGCGGCTACAGCGCAGCAAATCTTCCCGAGTAAAGGCGTTTTGTTTGGTCATGCGAGCTCCTCAATAATCCCATGCGGCAAGGTGGGGCAAAACTTCCCGACCAACTGAAACAGTCGCGCTTCAGTTCGCCAGCCTACACATAGACTATTGCGTAGTAGTGAAAGTCACAGCGCCAAGGACACAAATGTACACTTGTTCACTGAAATTTAAAATCAGGCCCGTTCAGGCCCCCAATCGGGTGGCTAAGACTGCCGCACTTTTAAGTTTTACGCCAGTCGCAGGAAGGTCATGGGTATAAGTTACTGGACCCAGCGCAGCAGGATTTGTTCCAGATCAGTGCGTTTGAACGGCTTTGCCAGATAATCGTTCATTCCTGCTTGCAGGCAAGCTTCACGGTCACCCTGCAAGGCGTTGGCCGTCAACGCAATAATTGGCACCTGGGTGCAGCCAGCTAGCTGGCGAATCTGGCGCGTTGCTTCATAACCGTCAATGATCGGCAGCCGGCAATCCATCAAAATGGCTGTGAAGCACTCGGTATTGGCCCGGTGAATGGCTTGGGCGCCGTCACTGACCACGCTTACCTCATACCCAAGGCTGCTGAGCATGGCCTCAATCACCGTCTGGTTGACCGGGTTGTCCTCCACCAGCAGCACTTTGCGACCTTTGATGCACAAGGGAGGCGCTTGAAGTGCGGCGCGAGTGTTGCTGGCGGTGGGCTGGTGCAGTTCCAGCGGGATTTCTAGGGTGAACACCGAACCTTGCGCTTCTTCGCTCTGGGCCAATAAGCGCCCACCCATGCGTTCAGCCAATGAACGGGCAATGGGCAGGCCCAGGCCGGTGCCGCCGTAACGTCGTGAAATAGAGCTGTCAGCTTGCTTAAAGGCATTGAACATCGAGTCCAGCTTCTCGGTGCTGATACCGATGCCGCTGTCGCGAACGGTGCAGGTAAACCAGATCAGCTCGTGGTCCAGCGGTTGCCATGCAGGTTCGATGCTGACGTGCCCGCGTTCGGTGAATTTCAATGCATTGCCGATCAGATTGACCAAAATCTGCCGAATACGGGTGGGGTCACCCAGTACGTGCAAATGTTGCAGGCCCTCTGGCACCACCGTGCGCAAGTGCAAGCCACGTTGCCCGGCATTGTGCTGGAAGGCCTGCGCGCAGTTGCTCACCAATTCGCCAAGGTTGAACGCAATATGTTCCAGTTCCAGGGTTGAACGTTCGATCCTCGAAAAATCGAGAATGTCGTTGATGACCTTGAGTAAATGCTCGGTGGATTGCGACGCAAGGGCGGCATATTCAGCCTGCTCCTCGGTCATTTGCGTGGTTTCCATCAGTTGCAGCATCCCCAGCACGCCATTCATCGGGGTACGCAGCTCATGGCTCATCATCGCCAGAAAATCGGTTTTGGCGCTGTTGGCGCGCTCGGCTTCTTCGCGTGTCTCAATCAATTGGGCGATCGCTGTTTGCTGTTCACGGCTCGCTTGCGCCAAACCTTCGGCGAGGTTGTTGATGTGGCGCGCCAGGCTGCCGAGTTCACCTTCGTCCACCACCGGTAGCGGTGTGTTGTAGTGCCCTTGTTGAATGGCCTTGACCGCATCGCTCATGTCACTGATCGGTTTGGACAGGTTGGACGCCAGGCGTCTGGCCAGCAAATAGGTGAAACCCAGCGCAAACAGCGCAAGAATCACGGCCTTGAGCAAGATGTCTTGCTGGCGCTGATTGAAGGCGTCACTGGACATCCCCACCAGTACCCGACCCATATAGTCCTCGGCAGGGGCATTGGATTGACTGGAGCTGCGCCTGACCCTGACGGGGGCCTGAAACACCTCGATCTCGGCGCGATGGTGGGGGTCGAGCTGCGGTTGCTCGGCATGGACCAGCACATTGTTGGCGCTGTCCTGTACTTGCACAAATTGCACATGGGCGGTGTTGAGCGACGCCGCCATCAGGGTTTCGAGCACCTGGGTGTTGCCAGAAATAACCCCGTACTCGGACGCAGGGGCCAGTTGGCTGGCAATCAATTGGCCGGTGTGGTTCAGCTCCTGGCGTAAATCCTGAAGGCGCACGAAGGTAAAAAAGCTGATAAGCAGCAAGGTCAGCAACAAAGCCGGGCCCAAACTCATCATTTGGGTGCGGGCGTGAATATCCCATCGACCACGGTCAGTCATGCGTGAAGTGTTCCATGAGCCAGTGCCAGCTTGCTGAAGTCATCCGTGACCTGCGGTGGGTCATGCAGGTGCGCAGCCAGGCTGCCTCGTCAGGGGTGAATGAATGGGCGGCATGTTAACTGAGCTGAAGCCGTTTTCCAGTCAAGGCCATGCATTTTCTGCGGGATCAGTTGCCGCAGGTCACTGCACGGGGGGGCTGGTCGCCAAGAGTGTGCTCCGTATAATGCCGCCATTGCCACTGCTAGATGGATGACGGGATTGCATATGACTGAACAGCGCGCTATTGCGGTCTTGGGAGGCGGGAGCTTTGGCACTGCGGTGGCCAACCTGCTGGCCGAAAATGGCCATCACGTACGTCAGTGGATGCGCGATCCGCAGCAGGCAGAGGCCATTCGCCTTAACCGTGAAAACCCTCGCTACCTTAAAGGCATCAAAATTCATCCGGGTGTAGAGCCGGTCACCGACCTGCAAGCCACGCTTGATGACTGTGATTTGTGTTTCGTTGCATTGCCGTCCAGTGCCTTGCGTGCGGTGTTGGCGGTCCATGCCGAGCGCTTGAGCGGCAAAATGCTGGTCAGCCTGACCAAAGGCATCGAAGCCCACAGCTTCAAGCTGATGAGTGAAATCCTTGAAGAAATCGCCCCTCAGGCGCGGATTGGCGTTTTGTCCGGTCCCAACCTGGCGCGTGAAGTGGCTGAGCACGCGCTGACCGCCACGGTGATCGCCAGTGCCGACGAAGCACTTTGCTTGCGGGTTCAAGAGGTGCTGCACGGTCGTACGTTTCGCGTGTACGCCAGCGCGGACCGTTTTGGTGTAGAGCTGGGCGGGGCGCTTAAAAACGTCTATGCGATTATTGCCGGCATGGCCGTGGCGTTGGGCATGGGTGAAAACACCAAAAGCATGCTGATTACCCGAGCATTGGCAGAGATGACTCGATTTGCTGTCAGTCAGGGCGCCAACCCGATGACTTTTCTGGGGTTGGCCGGTGTAGGCGACCTGATCGTCACCTGCTCCTCCCCTAAAAGCCGCAACTATCAAGTCGGTTTTGCGTTGGGTGAAGGGCTTAGCCTGGAAGAGGCGGTCTCACGTTTGGGCGAAGTGGCAGAAGGTGTCAACACGCTCAAAGTGCTCAAGGTCAAAGCACAGGAGCTCAACGTCTACATGCCGTTGGTGGCGGGCCTGCACGCTATCCTTTTTGAGGGCCGCACCCTGAACCAGGTGATTGAATTGCTGATGCGTGCCGAACCCAAAACCGACGTCGACTTTATTTCCACCAGTGGTTTTAACTGAACACAACAGGAGCCGCCCCATGCGTGACACCCAAAACGCACCCCAGTACGAGTCCATCATTTTGCGTGTGCTGTGGATGCTGATTTTTTTAATGATCTGGCACGTTGCGCAACTCGTGCTCGGCGGGTTGGTGCTGGTGCAATTGATCTACCGCCTGATCTATGGGGCCCCCAATGGTGGCCTGATGAATTTTGGCGACAGCTTGAGCGTGTATCTGGCGCAAATCGGTCGTTTTGGCAGTTTTCACACGGACCAAAAACCCTGGCCATTTGCTGATTGGCCAGCGCCGCGCGCCCCGGAAGGTGAAGCGCCTTATGCACAACCCGTGCGCGAAACCAAGCAGCCATGAAACTGTGGATTTTGCGCCACGGCGAAGCCGAGCCCCACGCCCGCTCTGATGCGCAGCGAAATTTAACTGAGCACGGCCGTGAGCAAGTGCGCCAGGCAGCGGCCCATTTGATCGGCCAGTCCATCGACAAGATGTTGGTCAGCCCTTACGTCAGGGCGCAGCAAACAGCCGAAATCGTGCGCAAGGTTTTGGGGGGCACACCCGCACTCAAGACTGTGTCCTGGTTGACGCCCGAGAGCGATCCTGCGCTCGCCGTCGGTCAACTCCCGGACAACGGTAATGTGCTGCTGGTCAGCCATCAGCCTTTTGTGGGCGAGTTGATCAGCCTGCTGCAATACGGCCATGACCGCAGTCCTGAGCCCATGCAGACCGCCAGTCTGGCGCAGCTTGAGGGCGACGGGGCGCTGGCTGGCTGCATGCACCTGCGCACGGTCCGGCATCCGTAACCAGCCGGGCGGTGTGACGGTTTAACGGCAAGTTTCAACGCGTGCTCTACATTCATTGCGTGTGGCCGAAGGAGTCGGCCCGGTCAGGACTCATCAAGGAGTCCGGATATCCGCCATGAGCCAAGGAGGGCACCATGTCCAGCGCTACATGCTTACCCCTGCAAGCCTTTTACGAACGTGAAAGGCGTCATCCACAAAAACCCTACATGATTCAACCGTCGAGCGATGGGCGCGTGCACGCCTTCAACTGGTATGAAGTGGGGCAGCAAGCCCGGCGGGTCGCACAGTGGTTACGCAATCAGAACCTTGCCCCCCGCAGTCATATCGCCCTGATTTCGAAAAATAACGCCCATTGGCTGATCACCGATCTGGCGATCTGGATGGCCGGGCATGTGACGGTGCCGCTGTACCCCAACCTGACAGCTGCCTCGGTGGCCCACGTATTGGCGCATTCTGAAAGCGTGCTGGTGTTTGTCGGCAAACTGGATGACTGGTCGCACATGGTTGAGGGCATCACGCCTGAGCGGGTGACGGTCAGCTTGCCGCAGGCGCCACTCGACAGTTTTGACTTCAATTGGGACGACCTCCAGGCCTGTCCCCCCATCACCGACTCGCCCACGCCTGCGGCCGAGCAACTGGCGACCGTGATTTACACCTCAGGGACCACTGGCGAGCCCAAAGGCGTCATGCACAACTTCGGCGCGCTGGGTTACGCCGCCAGTCATGCCACGCAACTGTTAGGGCTGCATGAGCATGACCGGGTGATCTCTTACTTGCCCTTGTGCCATGTGGCTGAGCGTCTGTTCGTTGAGCTTGCATCGTTCTATGCGGGGCACTGCATCTATTTCTCTGAGTCGTTGGAGACGTTTGCCCTCGATATGCAGCGCGCCCGCCCGACTGTGTTTTTAGGCGTGCCGCGGATCTGGAGCAACTTTCAACAGGCGGTCTACAGCCGCATGGGCGAGCGTCGGCTGAGCCTGTTGTTGAGCGTGCCAATGGTGCGTCAGCGGGTGGCACGCCACATCCTGCACGCTTTGGGCCTGGACGCGGTGCGTATGGGTTATATCGGCGCCTCGACCGTCCCCCAGGCGTTGATGCTGTGGTATCGGCGACTGGGCCTTGAAGTGGTCGAAATTTATGGCATGACCGAAAACTGCGGCTATTCCCATGTGTGCCGCGTGGGCCAGCATAAACCGGGCTGGATAGGCCGACATTGCGAGGGCGTGGAGGTGCGGATCGATCCTGAGGGTGAAGTGCAAATGCGCAGTCCGGCGCTCATGATGGGCTACTTCAAAAACCCGCAATTGACCCGCGAAGCGTTTACCCGTGACGGATATTTGCGCACCGGTGACAAAGGTGAGCAAGACACCTTGGGGCATTTGCGGCTGCGGGGGCGAATCAAAGAGATCTTCAAAACCAGTAAAGGCAAATACGTCGCGCCAGGGCCGATTGAAGGCAAGCTTGCCGCGCACGCAAAAATTGAACAGGTGTGCGTGGTAGGCGATGGTCTGGCGGGGCCGTTGGGGCTTTGCGTGTTGTCCGCGCGGGGCCGGGAAGAGGCCGCAACAGTGGCGCGTGCCCGCCTGCAAGTCAGCCTGGAAACGTTGTTGCATGCGGTCAATGCGGGCCTGGACAAACACGAACAGTTGCGCAGCCTGGTGGTAGTGAAAGATAGTTGGGGCACGGACAACGGTTTTTTAACCCCCACCTTGAAGATCAAACGCACAGTGATTGAAGACACCTACAGCGAATGGTTTGAACGGTGGGGCGCAGACAGTCGAGCCGTCCAGTGGCAAGACGGCAACTAATTCACTCTCCAAGGACTGACCCATGAGCTTGTGGACCACCACGCCCGACCTGGCGCACCTCAATTCACTGCGCACAAACACCATCTGCGATGTACTGGACATCACCTTTGATGCCTTCGATGACACCTCCATCACGGCAAGCATGGTGGTCGATCACCGCACGCATCAGCCCTTTGGCTTATTGCATGGTGGCGCCTCGGTCGTGTTGGCCGAGACCTTGGGGTCGATGGCCAGTTATCTGTGCATTGATCAGCAAAAGTTCTACTGCGTCGGCCTTGAGGTCAACGCCAATCACTTGCGTGGGGTGCGCAGCGGGCGGGTGAGTGCTGTTGCGCGTGCGGTGCATATCGGGCGTACAACCCATGTGTGGGACATCCGCCTGACGGATGAAAACGGCAAACTCAACTGCATTTCCCGACTGACCATTGCCGTGGTCGCGCTGGGTGATACCCCGCCTGTGCGCTGAGCAAAGGGGCACGCAATGGCCGTACTGGCGTCCTCGATGGCGTATACGGTCATTGATGTTGGGAATAATCCTACTGACAATAAGGCCACCCTTTTCAACTGGATGCCTTGTATGTCCCGGCAGATTTTTTTCGCCCATGCCAACGGCTTCCCTTCGGCCACCTACGGCAAATTATTTGCATCCCTGGCGCCTGACTTTCACGTCGCCCATTTGTCGCAGCACGGTCACGACCCGCGCTTTCCGGTGGACAACAACTGGCGCAACCTGGTCGACGAACTGATTTACCACCTGCAACAACAAGACGAACCCGTATTGGGCGTTGGCCATTCGTTGGGCGGAATGCTGCACTTGCACGCGGCCATACGCTGCCCGCACTTCTACCGTGGGGTTGTGATGCTCGACTCACCTGTGTTGACGCGCACCGATCAATGGGTGATTCGCGCGGCCAAGCGTTTTGGCCTGATTGATCGCCTGACGCCGGCCGGGCGCACACTGGGACGGCGCGAAGAGTTTGCAGACCGTGACGCCGCCCGGGCTTATTTTGCGGGTAAGTCGTTGTTTCGCAGCTTTGACCCGGACTGCTTTGAGGCGTATCTGGAGCATGGGTTGTGCGCGATGGATGATCGTCTGCGGCTAAGCTTCGACCCGGCCACCGAAATTGACATCTACCGGGGCGTGCCGCATACCAGTCCGGGGCTGATCAAGCAGTTGCAAGTACCGCTGACCGTGGTGCGTGGGCGCGACAGTCGGGTGGTGATGCGCCATCATGCCAACGCCGTCGCGCGCCTGCCCCTGGGGGAGGCGTTAAGCGTGCCGGGTGGCCACATGTTCCCGCTGGAACAGCCGCAAGACACCGCCAGCCTGCTGAAAGACATTTTTACCCGCTGGGAACTGCGTCATCCCGGCCTCTGAAGAGCGCTTTGCATGAATCCCGTGGTTGAAGAAATTCGTCTGAGCCTGCCCCACATCGAGCTTGCCGCGCATGTGTTTGGCCCTGAAGACGGCCTGCCAGTGATCGCGTTGCACGGCTGGCTGGACAACGCCAACAGCTTTGCGCGGCTGGCACCAAGGCTCAAGGGCTTGCGCATCGTTGCGCTTGATCTGGCAGGACATGGTCACTCTGCGCACAGGCCGCAGGGCGCGGGTTACTCGCTGTGGGACTACGCCTTTGATGTGCTCAGCGTGGCAGAACAACTGGGCTGGGAGCGTTTTGCGCTGTTAGGGCACTCGCTGGGGGCGATTGTTTCAGTGATCGTGGCCGGGTCATGCCCGCAGCGGATCACCCGAATGGCGCTCATTGATGGCGTCATGCCGCACATGGGGTCTGAACAGGGCACGGCCGAGCGCATGGGGCAGGCGCTGCAGGCCCAATTGGCACTCACGCACAAGCGTAAAACGGTGCACAAAACCCTGGAGGGAGGCGTCGAGGCCCGCATGAAAGGCATGGTCGCGGTCAGCCGTGAGGCTGCGCAGTTGTTGGCCCAGCGCGGTTTGATGCCGGTGCCGGGGGGCTACAGCTGGCGCAGTGACAGCCGCTTGACCTTGCCGTCCCCGCTGCGACTTACCGATGAACAGGCCATGTCATTCGTACAGCGTGTCAGTTGTCCCACCACGTTAGTGGTCGCTGAGGACGGGATGTTGACCTCCCATCCGACGTTGCTGGATAGGCTACCCTTCACGCTGGAACGGTTACCCGGCGGCCATCATTTACACGTCAATGACGACGCGGGGGCAATCCTTGTTGCAGACTGTTTCAATCGGTTCTTCGCCGCTCCTTGACTTGCGGCGGCCAACTGCCGAGGCTTGGCGGGTTGAAATGGGAGACAACCATGATAGATCTCTACACCGCTGCGACCTCGGAAGGCCACCCGGTCTCTATCGTGAGCAGGCTCAAACACTCCTCACCTGCGGGTGACGCGTGCCGATGAAACCGACCAATCGTTTTATCTGTGCGCTGGGCCTGAGCTGCCTCAGCCCTCTGCTGTGGGCGGCTGACGTGCCCGGCAGTCATGACTTGCGAGACGTGCCACGGCTGGCGGACGCGCAAATTGTCGATTACACCGTCAAGCCCGATGTCGAGCGCATCTACCCGATGGGCGCCATTCGAAAAATCAGCGGTCGGCTGCGTTTTGAAGGGCAGGTCAATGCCCGTGGCCAAACCACGGCGATCACCTATGAATTACCCGCTGAGCACTCGGCCACCGAAGCCTTTACGGCTGCGCGTGAAGCCCTGCAAGCCAAAGATGCGCAGTTGTTGTTCTGGTGCCAGGCCCGTGATTGTGGCGAAAGCAGCCTGTGGGCAAATGAGATTTTTGGTAACTCCAAGCTGGTGGGCGCCGACGGTGAGCAGTCCTACCTGTTGATCCGCCTGGCGGCGCCTGAGCAAAATCAGTTGGTCGCGTTGTATGGCATCACGCGGGGCAACCGCAAAGCCTACCTGCATGTCGAGCAGCTTCAGGCCAGTGGTGATCTGGGCCAATTACTGCCCACCTCAGCCACCTTGCAGCGCCAGTTAAAAAGCACGGGCGAGCTGGATTTACCTGCGCTCACGGCAGAGCCAGATGCACAGTGGCTCACCTTGATCAGTCGCGCATTGAACCTGGATGCAACCTCCAGGGTCAGCCTGAGCGGTGTTCACGCCGCCGCATGGCGCGACGGTCTGATCAAGAACGGTGTAAGGGCTGCGCGCATTGAACTGGGCGAGAACCCGGTCCAGGGGCTGCGGGTCGAACTGCTCCGTTAAACGCTTGTCTGCGACGGCTACACTCTGCGTAGCCGTCGTCTTTTTTTGCCTATGAATTTTCTGTGGAACACACATGCTCAATAACGATCGCCTGCTGGTGCAGATCCTGCTGCTGGTGTTGTTCGGTGCCAGTCTGTGGGTGATGGCGCCTTTTTGGTCGGCGCTGTTCTGGGGGGCGGTGCTGGCGTTTGCCAGTTGGCCGTTAATGCGCTTGCTGACGCGCTGGCTCAATGGCCGTGAGTCGCTGGCAGCGGGTATTCTGACTTTGGGCTGGATGCTGCTGGTGGCAGGCCCGCTGGTGTGGCTGGGCTTCAACCTGGCGGATCACGTGCGCGACGCCACGACCTTCGTCAAGGATGTTCAGCTTGAAGGCTTGCCGCAGGCGCCTGGCTGGCTGGCGGGTATTCCGTTAATCGGTGAGCGCCTGGTGGGTATTTGGGACACCATCGATGAGCAGGGCGCGGCGCTGATCGTGGCCGTCAAGCCGTATTTGGGGCAGGTCGGCAACTGGCTGTTGGCCCGCAGTGCACAGATCGGCGGCGGCATTCTGGAGCTGACACTGAGTATCGTGTTTGTGTTCTTTTTCTACCGTGATGGCCCGCGTTTGGCGATGTTCGTGCATCGCTTGCTTGAACGCTTGATCGGCGAGCGCGCCTCCTACTATCAGGATCTGGTGGCCGGCACCATTCAGCGAGTGGTCAACGGTGTGATCGGCACGGCAGCGGCGCAGGCGGTGCTGGCGCTGATCGGCTTCTTGATTGCCGGTGTACCGGGCGCACTGGTGCTGGGGCTGGCGACTTTTCTGCTAAGTCTTATCCCGATGGGGCCGCCGTTGATCTGGATTCCGGCCACGGCATGGCTGGCCTGGAAGGGCGATTACGGGCTGGCGATTTTTCTCGGAATTTGGGGCACGTTGATCATCAGTGGCGTGGACAACGTGCTCAAACCTTATTTGATCAGCCGGGGCGGCAACTTGCCCTTGGTGATCGTATTGCTCGGCGTGTTTGGTGGCTTGATTGCCTTTGGCTTTATCGGTCTTTTCATCGGCCCGACGTTGCTGGCGCTGGCTTACAGCCTGCTGGTGGACTGGAGCGCGAGCCAGCAGAACAAAGACAAAATCTGAGACCAAACGCTGTAGTGCTGTTGAGGCGGGAGGCTGTGATGGGTTGCGACGCGGCGTAAACCCGGTGATTGCGGTGTGACGAAAGCACCGGGTTGAAGGGTTTATGAAGGCTTCACCGCGAATCGCAGCCTCACATCACTGCTCAATGACGGCACATGGCGCCGTTAATCGCAGGTGCAGCCAGGAACGTATCAGGTGTTTTTCACAACCCTGGCTTCAACTTCATCTTTCATGCGCAGTAACTCGTCACCCGCCTGCTCGATGTCCGAACGCACGCTGTTCAATTGCTGGCGGCTCTTTTCCAGCAGACGTTTGGTCGAGCTGTGGCCCGTAATGCCGCGCTTGAGCGCCATCGCACCAATGCCTACCTGGATCAAGCCGATAAAGCCGCCACGGCGAATGCCTTTGCCCAGCATCACCACGCCGCCTGCCAGCGAGCCAACGCGCTCCCAGCCCTCTACGTTTTGATAAGGCACGTCTTCGTACGAAGTGGATTCAATGCGCTCTACAGGTTTTGTGTTGCTCATGCTCTGTCTCCAAGGGATAGGTGGATACAGAGCTGACTGCCGGGGAGGGCGGGTTGTTCCATTCAATGGCGGGCGAGGGTTAGAACTTGGGGCCGGAACGGGTGTTGTTGCCCTTGGCCAAACGGTCGTAAAGCACCACGTTGACGGTGGCCGCAAGGTTCATGCAGCCGTTGGTCGGGATGTAAATCACATCCTCGCACCAGTCCAGAATCTCTTTGTCCAGTGAGCCGTCTTCGGGGCCAAAAATGTACAGCGCGCGATCCGGGTGCGTGTACTCAGGCAGGGAGCGTGCGCCCTCGACCAGCTCAACCGCGACCGGAATGCAGCCCAGCGGGAGGATTTTTTTCAGGTCATCAATGCCGATCAACGGAATGTCCTGATGCACCTTTTTGGTGTCCGTGATGAAGTCGCGGGCACGTTCGTACCGTTTGCCGGTGTAAAACACCGAGGCCACGTTGTAGCAACCAGCCGCACGCATCACCGAGCCGACGTTTTCCGGTGATTTGGGGTTATACAAACCAATGCAGCTGTACCGTTTGTTCGCCACGTGCCCGAGCCCTTCAGAAAAAAGACGCGAGTATACCCCCTGTTACTGCATAGCCGTAGCCGCTGGCGCAGGGTGCGTTCGCCCACACACCCCGCGGCCCGGATTTGGACGTCGCCTGCGCCAGTGGCTGCGGGGCAAGCCGTCTTACTCGTCTTTTTTCATCAAGCCGGCGAGTGCCGCGAACGGGTTATGAGTCGCCTTGGCGACTTTCGGGCTGCTGGTGGAGCTGTCCGAGAAGTATTGCTGGTCGGTGTAGCGCGAGTGTTCGTTGTCATGGCAGTACAGGCACAACAGCTCCCAGTTGGAACCGTCTTGCGGGTTGTTGTCATGGTTGTGGTCGCGGTGGTGAACAGTCAGTTCACTCAGGCGCTTGCCCGCAAACTCTCGGGCGCAACGACCGCACACGTGCGGGTACATTTTCAGGGCTTTGTCGCGGTAGCCCATTTCACGGTCACGCTGGGCATCGGCCAGGATGCGATCCAGCTTCGCGGTATGGGAGGGAGGGTTGGCCGAACTCATGGGGTTACCTTTCAGGACGAATGACGGTCAGGTCGTTAAGTTTAGCTGTTGATCAGCCTTTGATTTTTTCAGCAATCCAGATTGTGTGCCGCGTGCCCTTGTTGCCGTGGGCAAATACCTGCACTTCTTCAGCCTTGAAACCGGCCTTGCGCAGCTTGTCGCTAAATTGTTTGTCGGCACTGGCTGACCACACCGCCAGCACGCCTTTAGGGCGCAAGGCTTTGGCGCAGGCGCTCAGGCCACCGGCTGAATACAACCAGCTGTTGGCTTTTTGGGTCAAGCCTTCGGGGCCGTTGTCGACATCCAGCATAATCGCGTCGAAGCCATTGGGCTCGGCCTGCAACACCTTGGCCACGTCTTCCATGCGGATGACGGTGCGCGGGTCTTGCAAAGGATTGCCGGACTTTTCTCCCAGCGGCCCGCGGTTCCATTCAACAACCCCCGGCACCAGTTCAGCCACCACCACTTCGGCAGTTTTGCCCAAGTGTTTGAGCGCCGAAGCCAAGGTGAAACCCATACCCAGTCCGCCAATCAGCACCCGTGACTGCGGACGACCGGCGACCTTGCGACACGGGATTTCGGCCAGCGCATCTTCCGAGCCGTGCATGCGGGTGTTCATCAATTGCCCCCCGTCGCCGCCCTGGATCTTGATCACGAAGTCCTCGCCATACTCGAACAGGCACAAGGCGCCGCCGTTTTCGGGGATCGGAGTGGTGTCGAGCAAAACAAAACGTTTCATGGATATCTCATAGAAGGGGACAAAAACCGCAGGTTACGAGTAGCCTGAGGGCAGACAAGCCGGTCTGGCAACGGAGTGATTGATGAAACGCACTATTCTAACGGCCATTGTGTGGGCTGCGCTCCCGATAAGTGCGGCACAGGCAGCAGAGCTGACGCCTGTGCCGGTGGTGCCTGTGACTGCGGCGCCGGGCTCACCCGGCACGGCGACGCCCACCCCGTATCCGCAGATCACCCCCAAGGCCGTGCGCAAGCCGGTTGCCGGAAGTGGCAGTTTGATCCCGCTGCCACCCATCGACTTGCCCCAGCCGCCCAAAGACCAGCCACTGCCGGGGCTTGAGGTCAAAGACCCCAAGGCCAAGCCCCCGGCAGAGTAATGGGCTTGATTGCATGTACAGGCGCGCCCCTACAGGCCCAGCACCTTGAACACAAAGGCATACTCCAGCGCCACATCGCGCAGGGCTTGATAGCGCCCGCTCATGCCGCCATGACCGGCGTCCAGTTCGGTCTTGAGCAGTAACAGGTTGTTGTCAGTCTTGGTGACGCGCAGTTTGGCGACCCACTTGGCCGCTTCCCAATACTGCACGCGGCTGTCGTTGTAGCCCGCAATCACCAGCATCGCCGGGTAGGCCTGAGCGCGTACATTTTCATACGGCGCATAGGCTTTGATCCGGGCATACACCTGTGGCTCTTGCGGGTTACCCCATTCGTCATACTCGGTGACGGTCAGCGGCAGTTCGGGGTCGAGCATGGTGTTCAGAACATCGACGAACGGCACTTCAGCAATCGCCGCCTTGAACAGTTCTGGGCGTTGATTGAGCACGGCGCCAATCAACAGGCCCCCCGCGCTGGCGCCGCTGATCACCAGTTGCCCGGCGTCGGTCAGCCCGTGGGCAATCAAATGTTCGGCACAGGCGATGAAGTCGCTGAACGTGTTGTGCTTGTGTTCCTGTTTACCTGCGCGATACCAGGCCTCACCCAACTCACCGCCGCCGCGCACATGGGCGATGGCGAAGGCCACACCGCGGTCGAGCAAGCTGAGGCGCGAGTGCGAAAACCACGGGTCCAGACTTTCGCCATAGGCCCCGTAGCCATACAAATACAAGGGAGTGGGTTGGCCCAGAGCGCTGCGCTTGACCACCAGGCTGATCGGCACCTGCGTGCCATCGGGCGCCGTGGCCCATAGACGCTGGCTGACATAATCATCGGCATCGAACGGCCCGAGTACGGGTGTTTCTTTGAGCACCCGTTGTTCGCCGTTGGACAAGGTCAGCTGGCGCACTTGCGCCGGGCGATTCAGCGCTTCGTAGCGCAGTCGGATGCAAGGACTGTCGAACTCAAGGCTGTCTTGTACATACAGGCTGTAGGCGGCGTCCGGCAGTTGAACGCGATACGGCGCCAAACCCGCAGGACGAATCTCGATGATCGGCAGTCCGCCTTCGCGCAGGCTCAAGCACAAGGCGTTTGCGTTCAGGGTCAGGCCCTCCAGCATCACCTTGTCGTCATGGGCGATCAGCAGCGTCCACTCATTACGGGTCGGCACATCACCTGCGGCGCAGTACAGGGCAAAGTTGATGCCGTCCTGATTGGTGCGAATGAACCAGGTCCAGGCGCCTTGGTAAAGCCCGTGATCGACGCTGTAATCGTGGTCTTCAACCCTGGGTGCCAGGCAAGTGAACGGGTCTGTTGGCTGATGCGCATCCAGCACCCAGCTTTCACTGGTGGTTTTGCTGCTGAGCAGCAGGATGAGTTGGCGTTCGGAACTTGAGCGATAGCAATGCAGGAAGAATCGCCCGTCCGGCTCATGAAACACTTCATGCGCCCCCGACTCGCCGAGCGTATGGCGCATCAGTTTGTGCGGGCGGTGAGTGTCATCCAGTTCGGCAAAAAACAGCGTCTGGCTGTCATTGGCCCACGTCATGCTGCCATCACAGTCGTCAAACGGCAGTTCGGTGACCACGCCGGTGCTCAGCTCTTTGACGAATAAACGGAAAACTTCTTCGCCGTTGATGTCCAGGCTATACGCGAGGCGCTGATGGTCCGGGCTGATGCTGAACGCACCCAGTGAAATAAAACCGCCGTCGGCCAAGGCGTTCGGGTCGAGCAGCAATTGCTCGGCACGCTCGTCAACCTGCTGGCTGTCATCGGCCGGGCGCGGGCAGCGCAAGTGTCGCGGGTACTCATCACCGGCCACGGTGCGGGTGTAATACAGGAAAGGTCCCCAAGGCGAGGGCAGCGACAAATCAGTTTCGCGAATACGGCCTTTGATCTCTTGAAACAGGGCTTCACGCCGTTCAGCCTGATCGGCCAACTGCGCCTCCTGATAACTGTTTTCCGCTTTCAGATAGTCCAAAACCTCTTTGCTGTCGCGATTTTGTAACCATACATATGGGTCAGGACCCTCTACGGTATGTGCGATAGGCGCGCTGTTTGCGTGGGCTGATTCGGTCATTAAGTGTTCTCACAAACCTGCATGAAAAGAAGTCGTGCTGACGGCGGTGCAGCCGCCCTTGTCAAAAGCCGTTATCATAGCGCCTCATTGCCTGCCGACCATGGATACCATGACCGAGAACGACTATCTGCTCGCTTGGGGCCTTTACGCCTTTGCCGCTTTGGGCTGCCTGCTCGTGTGGTGCCGCCTGACCCGCTTCATGTGGCGCTGGCTGCGTGAACCCCTGCGTATATTAATGGCCGTGCTGTTGTTCAGCCCGACCATCATTGACCCGGTCAAGGAAAAATTTGCCCCCGCGATCGCCATCACCGCCCTCGACCTTGCTTTCAAGGTGGGCAATAACGCCTGGCGCGCGGTGTCCGACTTGTTGATGTACGCCATCATCGCGTTTTGCCTGTACGCAGTGTTTGTGCTGATTCGCTGGCCGATCGAGCGCGCCAGCAAAGCGCGGCGTGCTCGGCTGGCTGCAAATGAAGCGGCCCGCAAAAGCGAGCCCGAAGACGATCAACCTTTCGGCGCCGCCGATGATCGCTATGGCCATACGGCTGTACCGCGGCCTGCTGGCTCCTCACGGGTTGAGCCACGGCTGTAAACTTTTTCGTCAAGCCTGAATGCGAGCGTACGAGCGTGTGTGAATTACTGGGCATGAGCGCCAACGTGCCGACCGACATTGTGTTCAGTTTCACCGGCCTGATGCAGCGCGGCGGGCGTACCGGCCCGCACCGCGATGGCTGGGGCATCGCCTTCTATGAAGGGCGTGGCCTGCGGCTGTTCCAGGACCCGGGTGCCAGCTGCGATTCTGAAGTCGCCTTGCTGGTGCAGCGTTATCCGATCAAAAGTGAAGTGGTGATTGGGCATATCCGCCAGGCCAACGTGGGCCAGGTGTGCTTGTCCAATACCCACCCGTTTGTGCGTGAGTTGTGGGGCCGTAACTGGTGCTTTGCGCACAACGGGCAATTGGCGGACTTCAACCCGAGCGTCAGTTTTTACCGGCCCATTGGCGACACCGACAGCGAAGCGGCCTTTTGTGATCTGCTCAATCGGGTGCGCGAGGCGTTTCCAGAACCCGTAGACGTCGAAACATTGCTTCCCGTGCTGGTGGCGGCCTGCGCCCAATACCGCACTAAAGGCGTGTTCAATGGCTTGCTGAGCAATGGCGACTGGCTGTTTTGCTACTGCTCGACCAAACTGGCCCACATCACCCGGCGGGCGCCGTTTGGTCCGGCGCGCTTGAAAGATGTCGACGTGATCGTGGACTTTCAGGCCGAAACCACGCCTGCTGACGTGGTCACCGTGATTGCCACCGAACCGTTGACTGAAAACGAAACCTGGACCCGCTACGAACCGGGGCAATGGAGCTTGTGGCGTGGCGGCGAATGCGTCAGCCGCGGCACAACCGAATAAGGAAGGGCGTGTATGTTCCTGAGCTACCTGCGGTTGGTGCTATTTACGTTGGGCCTGCTGCTCGGCGTGCAAGTGCCGGGGTTTATCAATGATTACGCCAATCGTGTAGAAGCTCACCTGATCGAAGCCCAAACCGGGTTGGCAGGCTTTCAAAACACGGCCAATCAGTTTTTCAAGGGTGACCTGCAAGCTCTGGTGGCTCACTACCAGGCCAGTGATGACCCGGTATTTCGCAGCGACGCCACCAGCCTGAACACGCTGCTGACCCGTCAGCGCCTGCTGGATAACCAGTTCCAGGCCATGCAAGGCCCGTGGTACATGCGCGCCCTGCAAGTGGCGTATGCCGCAGACCCGGCCATCCGCCAGGAAACCTTCGACGCCTACACCTACCAAGTCTTGCTCTCGCCGACGGCCATTGGCTGGGCTATGGCGGGCGCGTTGTTGTTTTCCTTCATCATCGAAGGCTTCTTGCGCCTGATCGATTGGGTCGTGCTGGGCGGTAAACGCCAGCGCGAACGCATCGCCCGTCGCGAGCGCAGCTACTGAACCTCTAGGCTGCAATGGCCTGCCAGGCGGCCCCTTCCAAAGGGGCCCATGATGCTCATCGCCGCCAGCGATCAAGTTTTCTTATCCCCGCGCCCGGCTTTTATTAGTTGGACGAACGCGTACGCCTGCCGAAAAATGTCCTACCTCTGAACTATAAAAAAACCACAGGAGCATCCGCATGAGCCGCCTGTTATTGAACTGCGATATGGGTGAAAGCTTTGGCAGCTGGACCATGGGCCTGGACGCCGAAGTGATGCCCTTCATTGATTGCGCCAACATTGCCTGCGGTTTTCATGCGGGCGATCCGGGCATCATGCGCAAAACCGTGGCCCTGGCGCTCAAGCATGACGTGCAAATCGGTGCCCACCCGGCGTACCAGGACCTGGCAGGATTTGGTCGCCGTTCTATGGCCTACACCGCGGCAGAGCTGCAAGACCTGTTGCACTACCAGTTGGGCGCGCTCGACGGCATTTGCCGTGCCCAGGGTACGCGTATCGGTTACGTCAAACCGCACGGAGCGATGTACAACGACATGATGGCCAGCCCCGAGCAATTGCGCGCCGTGGTGCACGCTGTGGCGACCTACGATGCCCGCTTGCCGTTGATGCTGATGGCCACCCGCGACAACCGCGAGGCCCAAGCCATCGGCGATGAGTATGGCGTGACGTTATGGTTTGAAGCCTTTGCTGATCGGGCGTACGACAACGCAGGGCGTTTGGTCTCACGGCAATTGCCGGGTGCCGTGCACCATGACGCAGACACCATCGTGCGTCAGGCCCTGACCCTTGCGGCAGGCCAGCCGCTGATTGCCAGTGATGGCAGCGCGCTGTATCTGCACGCCAACACCCTGTGTGTGCATGGCGACAACGCCAGCTCGGTGGCCGCCGTGCAGCGCATACGCAATGCCCTCAACGAGTTACAGGCATGAAGCTGCGTATTGAAGTGGTGGCCATCGACTGCCTGATGCTGCGCCTGTTCGATGACATTGCCGAAGCCAACATGCCGTGGATGCTGGCCGCCACTGAGCGCGTACGCAGCGTGTTTGCCGGGCAGTTGATTGATGTGGTGCCGTCCTACACCACCTTGATGGTGCACTACGATGGGCTGGAGCTCAGCCCGGTTCAGGCGCGGGAGCTGATTGCCCACGCACTGAGCGACCTGCAACCGGACACCCGGCGTCAAGGCCAGTGCCATGTGGTGCCGGTGTGGTACGACCTGAGTGTCGGGCCTGAGCTGGCATTGCTTGCCCAACGTACCGGCTGGTCGCACAACGAAGTCATCCGTTGCCACAGCGAGCACGAGTACCAGGTATTCGCCCTGGGGTTCGCGCCGGGCTTTGCGTTTATGGGGTTGGTGGACGAGGCGTTAGCCGCACCGCGTCTGTCGACCCCGCGCAAACGGGTGGCGGCGGGCAGCGTGGGCATTGCCGAGCGCCAGACAGCCGCCTATCCGGCGCAATCTCCCGGTGGCTGGAACCTTATCGGGCGTACTCCCAGCGCCTTGTTTGACCGCGAGCGCGAAGGCTACAGCCTGATGCAACCCGGTGATCGCGTGCAGTTTGCGCCCATCAGCCATGCCGAGTTCATCAACTTGGGTGGCGATGACACCCCGCAGGAGGCACTGGCATGAGCCGTTTATTGATACAAGCCAGCACTGCGTTGTGCCAGTTGCAGGACGCAGGACGTTTTGGTGTCAGGCATTTGGGTGTGACCCAGGGCGGTGCGGCTGATTGGCGGTCGATGGCATTGGCCAACGGGTTGCTGGGCAATGACCTCGATGCCCCGGTGATTGAGATCACCCTGGGCGGGCTCATCCTGATTGCGCAGGCCGATTGCACCTTGGCACTGGCGGGCGCTGACCTTGGCGCGACCGTGGAGGGTCAGGCACTTAAACCCTGGCGCAGTTTTACGTTACATCAGGGTCAAACGTTGAAATTTGCTCAGCCGCTCAAGGGGGCACGGGCGTATCTGGCTGCACCGGGGGGCTTTACTGCGCCGCAGGTGCTGGGCAGTTGCGCCACCGTGGTGCGTGAAGCGCTGGGCGGGCCTGACGGTTTTGGCCATGCCTTGGTCAAAGGAGGCGAGTTGAGTTACAGCGGCGCCGGGCCTGCGTTGCGCGAGCTGAGCCGCGCGCTGATCCCCGAATTCGCCGCCCGGCCAGTACTGGATGTGATCCTGGGCGCACAAATCGGTGCGTTCAGCGGGCAAAGCACCTTCGATGTGTTCAACCGGCCGTGGACGGTAGACAGCCGTGCTGATCGCATGGGCATTCGCCTGTTAGGCCCGACGTTGGAGTATCAGGGGGCGCCGATGATTTCGGAAGGTATCCCGTTGGGGGCGATTCAAGTGCCGCCCGATGGTCAGCCGATAGTGCTGCTCAATGACCGACAGACCATTGGCGGGTATCCGCGGTTGGGGGCGTTGACCCCCTTGGCGCTGGCGCGGCTGGCGCAGTGTTTGCCGGGGGAGGTGGTGCAATTGCGCCCCACCACACAGCAGGCCGCGCAGCGTCAGCAGGTGGAACTTATGCAGCGCCTTAAAAGCCCCTCTCCTTGACCCTCTCCCTCAGGGGAGAGGATTGGACTGAGGGGCTGCGAGCCAACGCCATTACTTGGCCAAAAACCGCATGCCTTGTTCCAGCCCGTCCAGGGTCAACGGATACATGCGGTCTTCAATCAAGTCGCGCACGATGCGGGTTGACGCGGTGTAGTTCCACGTATCTTTGGGATACGGATTGATCCAGATGAGTTTTTTGTATTTCTCCATAAAACGCTGCATCCACAGGTAGCCCGGCTCTTCGTTCCAGTGCTCGACACTGCCCCCTGCGTGGGTGATTTCGTACGGACCCATGGCCGCGTCGCCGATAAAAATCACTTTGTAATCGGCACCGTATTTGTGCAGTACATCCTGTGTGGCAATACGCTCAACCTGACGGCGCTGGTTGTTTTTCCACACTGATTCATAAATGAAGTTATGGAAGTAGTAATACTCCAGATGTTTGAACTCGGTCTTGCAGGCCGAGAACAACTCCTCGCAAATCTTGACGTGTGAATCCATCGAGCCGCCAATGTCGAACAACAGCAGCAACTTGATGGTGTTACGCCGCTCAGGGCGCATCTGGATATTGAGCAGTCCCGCATCACGTGCGGTGTGGTCGATGGTGCCGTCGATGTCCAGCTCTTCGGCCGCGCCCTGACGTGCGAACTTACGCAAGCGCCGTAGCGCAACCTTGATATTGCGTGTACCCAATTCGACCTGATCGTCGAGGTTTTTGTACTCGCGCTGCTCCCAGACCTTGGCCGCTTTGCCCTGACGCGCTCCGGCATCGCCCACACGGATGCCTTCGGGGTGGTAGCCGCCCGAACCAAACGGGCTGGTGCCGCCGGTGCCGATCCATTTATTGCCACCGGCATGGCGTTCCTTTTGCTCTTCCAGACGCTGTTTGAACGCTTCGATCAGTTTGTCCAGGCCACCCAGTGACTGGATCTGCGCGCGCTCTTCGTCACTGAGCGAGCGTTCGAACTCTTTGCGCAGCCACTCGTCCGGGATCAGTGCCTCAAGGTGTTCGTTGAGGTTTTGCAGCCCGTTGAAATAAGCCCCGAACGCACGGTCGAACTTGTCGTAATGACGCTCGTCCTTGACCAGGATCGTACGCGCCAAAAAGTAAAACTCGTCCATGTCGGCGAAGGTCACACGGTGTTTGAGCGCGTTGATCAAGTCCAGCAGCTCGCGCACCGACACCGGCACTTTGGCCGCGCGCATTTCATTGAACAGATTCAGCAACATGCTTGGCGCCTTCTGCAAAAATCAGCGATTGCCACGACGGCTCATGAACGCCAGGCGCTCAAGCAATTGCACGTCTTGCTCATTTTTAACCAGCGCACCGGCCAATGGCGGGATGGCCTTGGTCGGGTCGCGCTCGCGCAGCACGGCTTCGCCAATGTTGTCGGCCATCAGCAGTTTGAGCCAGTCAACCAGCTCGGAGGTCGACGGTTTCTTCTTCAGCCCCGGCACCTTGCGCACATCGAAGAACACGTCCAGCGCTTCGCTGACCAACTCTTTCTTGATATCAGGAAAGTGCACGTCGACAATTTTTTGCAAGGTGTTACGGTCCGGGAAGCTGATGTAATGGAAGAAGCAACGACGCAGGAAGGCGTCCGGCAGTTCCTTTTCGTTGTTTGAGGTAATGATGATGATCGGGCGCACTTTGGCCTTGATCGTTTCGTCAGTCTCGTAAACGTAGAACTCCATCTTGTCGAGTTCTTGCAGCAAGTCGTTGGGGAACTCGATGTCGGCTTTGTCGATTTCGTCGATCAGCAAAATGACCCGTTCTTCGGCTTCGAAAGCCTCCCACAACTTGCCTTTCTTCAGGTAATTGCGCACATCGTGCACCTTGTCGACACCCAGCTGCGAGTCGCGCAGGCGGCTGACCGCGTCGTACTCGTACAAACCCTGATGGGCCTTGGTGGTGGACTTGATGTGCCAGGTGATCAGCTTGCAGCCAAAAGATTCGGCCAGTTGCTCGGCCAACATGGTTTTGCCAGTGCCGGGTTCGCCCTTGACCAGCAGCGGGCGCTCCAGGGTGATCGCCGCATTGACCGCCAGTTTCAGGTCGTCAGTGGCCACGTAGGCGCGGGTGCCTTCAAACTTCATGTGTCATTCCTCAAACCAGAACCCCGACCTGAGCAGGGCAGGGCGGGCGACTAAAAAAGTAGGGACGACTATAGCGCGACACCCGCGCTGCGTGAACGCAGACGCCCCATTCAGTCTCTGAATGGGGCGTCACGCCATGACTGGACGCATACGAACACGGAGCCTACCCTTGGGGCCTTTCCCAAAATGTGTTTAAGGACCCGTCATGAGCCGCATTTTTGCAGATAACGCGCAGTCCATCGGTAACACGCCTCTGGTGCAGATCAACAGCATTGCACCGCGCGGCGTGACCATTCTGGCCAAGATCGAGGGGCGTAACCCGGGGTATTCGGTCAAATGCCGGATCGGCGCCAACATGATCTGGGACGCCGAAAGCCGTGGTGTGCTCAAGCCGGGCATGACCATCATCGAGCCAACGTCGGGCAATACCGGCATTGGCCTGGCCTTTGTTGCGGCTGCACGCGGCTATAAGCTGACGCTGACCATGCCCTCGTCCATGAGCCTGGAACGGCGCAAAGTGCTCAAGGCACTCGGCGCGCAGCTGGTGCTGACCGAACCTGCCAAGGGCATGAAAGGCGCCATCGACAAAGCGGCCGACATTCAGGCCAGCGATCCTGAGCGCTACTTTATGCCGCAACAGTTTGAAAACCCGGCCAACCCCGCCATCCACGAGAAAACCACCGGTCCGGAAATCTGGAATGACACCGATGGCCGCGTCGATGTGCTGGTCTCAGGTGTGGGCACGGGCGGCACCATTACTGGCATTTCGCGCTATATCAAGCACACATTGGGCCAGCCACTGCTGTCGGTGGCGGTCGAACCCATGACCTCGCCGGTGATCACGCAAGCCTTGGCGGGTGAAGAGATCAAGCCCTCACCGCACAAAATCCAGGGCATTGGCGCCGGTTTTGTGCCCAAAAACCTCGACTTGTCCATCGTCGATAAAGTCGAACTGGTCAGCGATGACGAATCCAAAGCAATGGCCCTGCGCTTGATGCACGAAGAAGGCATTCTGTGCGGGATCTCGTGCGGCGCGGCGATGGCGGCGGCGGTGCGTCTGGCCGAAACCCCGGAGATGCAAGGTAAAACCATCGTCGTGATCCTGCCGGACTCGGGCGAGCGCTACCTGTCGAGCTTTCTGTTCAGCGACGTGTTCAGCGAGCAGGAACTGGAGCAGTAAACCCGGCGTTATCTCGTCGTCGCTGTCGAAGGCTGCGAAGGGACTGTGAAGCAATCCAATGCACGGCTTGCTTGGCAGCCCTTCGCAGCGACCGAGGATTTTGCCTGACCCACATCAAGCGGTTTCAACCCGGCTTATGCTAATTAATACGTTGTTACGTAATCCTTAATGCTGAATGTTGGATCACGCGGGTTTTGTCCGGCGCCGGTAGTGTTTATCATGCGCGGCTGCCACATCGGGCCATCGGTGCCGCACGGTTTTTTCGAGGAGTTGTTGCATGACCTTATCCTTCGCCATCAAGGCAGGGCTGATACTGCTGTTTGTCGCCAGCATCCTTTACGTGCATTTGCGCGGCAAAGCGCGCTTGCCGGTGCTGCGTCAGTTCGTCAACCACTCCGCATTCTTTGCGCCGTACAACGCGCTGATGTACCTGTTTTCGGGCGTGCCGTCCAAGCCTTACCTGGACCGCAGCAAGTTCCCTGAGCTGGATGTGCTCAAAGACAACTGGCAAGCCATCCGTGAAGAAGCCATGCACCTGTTCGACGAGGGTTATATTCGCGCCGCCGAGAAGAACAACGATGCCGGTTTCGGTTCCTTCTTCAAGAAAGGCTGGAAGCGTTTTTACCTCAAGTGGTACGACAAACCGCTGCCATCGGCCGAATTGCTGTGCCCTAAAACGGTAGAGCTGGTCAACAGCATCCCCAACGTCAAAGGGGCGATGTTTGCCCTGTTGCCGGGTGGCAGCCACCTCAACCCGCACCGCGACCCGTTTGCCGGTTCCTTGCGGTACCACTTGGGGCTGTCGACACCGAACTCCGATGCCTGCCGCATTTTTGTCGACGGTGAAGAGTACGCCTGGCGCGATGGTGAAGACGTGATGTTTGACGAAACCTATGTGCATTGGGTGAAGAACGAAACCGACATCACCCGCGTGATCCTGTTCTGTGACGTTGAGCGCCCGCTGACCAGCCGCCTCATGACCTCGATCAACCGCTGGGTCAGCGCGCAATTGGGTAAAGCCACAGCGCCGCAAAACCTGGACGATGAGCGCGTTGGCGGTATCAACAAAGCCTATGCGTGGAGCAAAACCTTCAGCGACCGCTTCAGTGGCGTGGTCAAGCAGTGGAAGCGCCGCAATCCCAAGCTGTACCGCATCATGCGCCCGGTACTGGCGGTGATTGTGCTGCTGTTGTTGTGGCGTTGGTTGTTCGGCTAAGTCGTTGCAATTTGTATCGGGCGCTGGTTATAGTCGGCGCTCGATATCCCTCTTGAAAAAGATCAGCCCATGCCGGTTTTCCTTTCCCACCGCGTTGTCGACTCAGCAGTGACTGCTGGGGCAGTGCCGTGCGCGAGCAAACAGCCTGAGCAGATCAGTCACTATCCTCCTCCTGTCAGCCGCACTGTGGTGTACGTCGTCGTATCGCCACCGGGTGTGGTGGCGGGCTGAACCGAGCGTTCAGCTGGCCGTACCCGTCTGAAAAACCCACGAACTTCAGCTTTGGCTGAGTTGGCTTTTTTTGCCTGATGACAGGTGTGACTCATGTTTTCGATCTCTAAAGAATCTGCCTTTGCAGCGGCCTCCACGAGCCTGTTTGTGTTGCTGTGGAGCAGCGGCGCGATCTTCTCTAAATGGGGCTTGGCCCACGCGTCGCCGTTTGCCTTTCTGCTGATTCGTTTTGCCATCGCGCTACTGGCACTGGGGCTGTTGATCCCATTACTGAAATTCAAACAGCCTCGTAGTGCGCAGGCGGTGCGGTATGCCTTGGCCACGGGCGCGGTGCTGCTCGGCGCCTATCAGATTTTTTACCTGTTGGCGCTGGACCTTAATGTCACCCCGGGGGTGATGGCCACGGTGATGGGCGTGCAACCGATACTGACCGCCGTGATCATGGAGCGGCGTCACTCCTGGAGCCGTCTGCTGGGGCTGTTTATGGGCTTGGCGGGGTTGGTGCTGGTGGTGTATCAGGGCCTGGGGCTGGCGGGTATGTCGTGGCAAGGCATGCTCTTTGCCGTGCTGGCATTGCTGAGCATGACCGTGGGCACGCTGATGCAAAAACGCATCACAGACAACCCGCTGGGCACTTTGCCCTTGCAATATGCCGCCGGGTTGCTGGTGTGCGCCGTGTTTGTGCCGTTTCAACCGTTTCATTTCGAACACAGCGCAGGCTTTGTCGTACCGGTGTTATGGATGGCGTTGGTGGTCTCCGTGCTGGCGACCTTGCTGCTGTACCGGATGATTGCCCGGGGCAATCTGGTCAATGTCACCAGCCTGTTTTACCTGGTGCCTGCGGTGACAGCAGTCATGGATTACATGATTTTCGGCAATAAGCTGGCAGCGTTGAGCCTGCTGGGCATGGCCATGATCATCATCGGTTTGATGTTCGTGTTCCGTAAAACCCGCCCATAAGTGCCAAGGCGCGAGCGTGCTCGCGCCTTGCATCAGGCTTTGGCGATGGCCCCTGGCTTGAGCCCCAGCCATAACGCCAGGGCAATCAGGACGCCGCCATAAATGTGTGCCATCGACAGCGGCTCATCCAGAAACAATGCGCCCCATAACACGCCAAACGGCGGGATCATAAAGGTCACGGTCATGGATTTGACCGGGCCAATGCTGGTCAGTAAACGGAAGTACAGAATGTAGGCAAAAGCTGTGCACAACAGGCCAAGCCCCAGCAGCGAGAGCCACACACTGATACCGCCCCAACTGGCGGGTGGTTGGTTGATCAGGCTGATGCCAAACAGCGGTAGCAGGAACAGCGTAGCGCCGAGCATGCTGCCCAGCGCAGAAAGACGCGGATCAAGCCCGCCTTGCTGATCCAGCCAGCGACGCGCCAAAAAGCCTGCGAAGCCGTAGCACGTGGTGGCCAGCAAGCAGGCGAGGGCACCCATCAGCAAATCCATATCAAACGCCACCGGCCCGGCACGGGTCAGCACCCCGACCCCGAGCAAGCCCAGAAACACCCCGGCCATTTTGGTCAGGGTGAGTTTTTCACTAAAAAACAGCCCGCCAATCAATACACCCATCAGCGGTGTGGTGGCATTGAAAATGGCCGAATAACCCGCCGGCAATACCTGGGCGGCCACTGAGTAGAGCGTGGCCGGTATCCCGGAGTTAATCACCCCCAGGATCAATACCACCTTGAACTTGCCGCCGAAGTTCCAGCTGACGCGCATCAACGCCAGTATCACCAGCAGCCCCGTCGCAGCGATGGAGACACGAAAGAACGCCGTAGGGATGGAGCCGAGGACCGGCGCGATGATCCGCATAAACAAAAAGCTGGCGCCCCAAATGCCTGCCAGCGACAGCATGCGTACGATATCGACAAGTCTCACGGTTGTTTCCTTACAAGGTTTGAGCGGGGCAGTGTAGGGGATGCAGCGCGCAAGGCAATGGTTGCGTCTGGTTACAATTGGCCACTAAGCTCAGGCGCATAACAACATAATCAACGCTGTGCGTACCGAGGTTCACCCATGCCCCAGTCCTGGCCTGCCGCTGCCATTGCAAACATGATTCTGGAAGGCTTTGACGACTACCGGGAACACTTCCTTCAGATCACCGACGGTGCTCGTGCCCGTTTTGAAGGCGCGTTATGGCAAGACGCGCAGGCAGCTTCAGCGGCGCGCATCAACCTCTACGAACAGAAGGTCAGTGAAGTCAGCCAGCGGTTGCAGTCGACGTATGCCGGGCAAGGTTTGTTTGAGGCCCGCCATTGGTCGCTCGTTAAAGGCGCTTACATCCGCCTGATTGACCTGCGTTTTGACGATGAGTTGGCCGAGACCTGGTACAACTCGACCTTTTGCAGCCTGTTCAGTCATGACCTGATCAGCGACGACTGCATGTTCATTCACACCACGCGCCCGGCCTTGCGCCAGGCGCGGGCCGCGCAAACCCGCCTCTATCGCCCGGCGGGGCAATTAAGCAACACCCTGGCGCAGATCTTTACCGACTACGCCTTCAGTGAGGCCTACGCCGACTTGCCGGGTGACTTGCGACGACTGGAAGCCGAACTGCGCGACAGCCTGCCCGACTGGGTGTGCAAAGACCCGGGCCTGGCCATCGAATTGTTTGGTTCGGTGCTGTACCGCAACAAGGGTGCGTACCTGGTGGGGCGGCTGTACACCCAAGATGAGCAGTGGCCGCTGGTGATCCCGTTTTTGCACCGCGAAGGCCAGGGCATTCAGATCGATGCCTTGATCACCGACGAGGCACAGGTGTCGATCATTTTCTCGTTTACCCGCTCCTACTTCATGGTCGATGTGCCGGTGCCTGCGGAGTTTATCGGCTTTCTCAAACGCATCTTGCCCGGTAAGCACATTGCCGAACTTTACACCTCGATCGGTTTTTACAAACACGGCAAATCCGAGTTCTACCGTGCCCTGATCAATCACCTGGCCAGCACCGATGACCGCTTTGTCATGGCCCCCGGTGTGCGCGGCATGGTCATGACCGTATTCACCCTGCCGGGCTTCAATACGGTATTCAAACTGATCAAAGACCGTTTTTCGCCATCGAAAAATGTCAGTCGGGCCACGGTGATTGAGAAATACCGGCTGGTGAAAAGTGTCGACCGGGTCGGGCGTATGGCCGATACCCAGGAGTTCGCCGATTTTCGCTTTCCGCTGAGCAAGTTCGAACCTGAGTGCCTGGCCGAACTGCTGGCGGTTGCGCCTTCAACCGTGGTGCTCGACGGCGACAGCGTACTGATTCGTCACTGCTGGACCGAGCGGCGCATGACCCCGCTCAACCTCTACCTGGAAAACGCCAGTGCGGCGCAAACGCGTGAAGCCCTTGATGACTATGGGCTGGCGATCAAGCAACTGGCCGCTGCCAATATTTTCCCCGGCGACATGCTGTTGAAAAACTTCGGCGTCACCCGCCACGGCCGCGTGGTGTTCTACGACTACGACGAAATCTGTTTTTTGACCGAAGCCAACTTTCGCCACATCCCGCAGCCGCGCACCCCGGAAGACGAGATGGCCAGCGAGCCGTGGTACTCGATTGGCCCGCTGGACGTGTTCCCGGAAGAATTCCCGCCCTTCCTGTTTGCCGACGCCGCTCAGCGCCGCCTGTTCGATGAGCTGCACGGTGAAATCTACGACGCCGATTACTGGAAAAGCCTGCAAGCGGCTATTGCCGAGGGCAAGGTGATTGATGTGTTTCCTTATCGGCGCCGCCTGTAGCGTGCGGTGCCTGGTCCGGGCTGAAACACACGTGAACGCGTTGGGTTAATGGCGTGAACGACCTGCGCAGCAGGTCGTTTGGCACTCAACGAGTGACTCATAAGTTAGGCGCGTATATAGCAGCCACATTTTTATAATTAAGCGTCATTGGTTTAGCGCGTTATTGTATTAAAAGCTGTCATTTCTAACAGTCGTCGATCCGCCTTAGTTGAACAATGATAGTGCTCGGTGCAGTGCCGGCGCTGCGTGCCCTGCACATTATTCAATCCCCAAGTTGCAAGTGTTTGGAACTCGCGCAGTGATCGCGCTGCGCGGGCTGAAAGGTCGACCAGATAATGGCTCCTTTGGCTGCGCGGATTAAAGGATCATGACGATGAACCCGGCTACCGTTTTGTCACACTTCAAGCATCACGTATTGATCAACCCGCTGAATTGGGCAGTGGTCAGCCCCGATGAGCGCATCACTTATGCGCAACTGGACGAAAGGAGTTCTCGCGTTTCAGCGTATTTACAAGTGCGAGGTGTTGGCCGTGGCGAAGTGGTCTTAGTACAAGCGCAGCGCTCGATTGAGTTCATTGTTGCCGTGTTGGCTATCGTAAAGCTGGGGGCTGCCTTTGTTCCTCTGGACCGACGGTTGCCGCAAAAACGCAAAGAATATATTGCCCGGCAATGTTCGGCTTCCTGGGTTATTTCAACGAACGTTAATGATCAGGCGCCGCTGTTGTCCTGCACGGTTAAAACGATTGAAGCGCTTGTGGGGTTACCGGTTGAACGACCGTTTCAACCGGTTGAGGTCCGGCCAGACGACGTCATCTACGTAATATTCACGTCAGGTACGACTGGCAATCCGAAAGGGGTGGTGATCGAACATCAGTCTGTGGCGGCGTTAATAGCGCACCATAACCACACGCTGCAAGTGAGCGGCGACAGTCATTGTACGTTGATGGCTTGCGTCGGTTTTGATGTGTGCCAATCAGAAATCTGGTCAGCATTAACGGCGGGGGGATGCCTGCATATATTGAATAAAGAGGCTTTGTTAAGCAGTGATGCGTTTCTCGAATTTTGTGTGGTGAACCGTATTACTCATGCGTTCGTTCCTACGCTCAAAGTGTATGACCTGTTAACGTCTGTGCAGCCGCAAGGGCTGAAACTCAAGTACCTTTATACCGCCGGGGAAAAGCTCCACCCGGTGGAAGTAAAGCACTTGCCTTACACCGTGATTGACTATTACGGTCCCACCGAGGCGACTATTTTTGTGACATCGAAAGTTGTCGAGAGCAAACGTCTTAATCGACCTGACTCCATTGGGTTTCCCATACCGGACTGCACGATTTATATCGTGGACGACAACATGATTGAAGTGCCTGCCGGTGAAACAGGAGAGCTGTGTATTGCCGGTAAGTGCCTGGCCAGAGGCTACCTGGGAGCGCCTGAATTGACCGCACAGCGTTTTCTTTATTCCGATGCCTTGGGGTGTCGGGTATACCGCAGTGGCGATCAGGGGCGACGTCTTGAGGACGGCAGTATTCAGTTTCAGGGGCGTCTGGATGGCCAGGTGAAGATTCGGGGGTACAGAGTTGAACTCGGAGAAATCGAGGCGCGGCTGCTAAAAGAGCCTGAGGTCAACGCTGTGGCGGTGGTGTTAGATGACGCGGGTTTACAGGCCAGCAAACGCTTGGTCGCTTTCATCGTACAGCGCAATAAACAGGCTCATCCCGAACGGGTGATCGCAACGGTGCGACGCAGCCTGGCGTCCGATCTCCCGGACTATATGTTGCCTGAGCAATACCATTGCCTTGAGGCACTCCCCGCCAATACCAATGGCAAAACCGATAAACCTGCGTTGCTGGAGTTGTTGAAGCAGTGCACGCCCATACCCTTGAATAAAGAACGATTTGCCAACGATGTCGAAAGGGCAGTGGCTTCCCTCTGGTTTGACTTGCTCAAGCATGGTGATTTTGGGCGGGAGAATAGTTTTTTTGAAGTGGGCGGCCATTCGCTGCGTGCCGCTGAACTCGCCAGGCGCTTGTCGACGCACTTCAACATCAACGTGCGGGTCAGCGATATTTATGATCATTTGATTTTTAAGGATTTAGTCGCGCAGTTACTGCACCGCACCCGTGTTTCTGGGGACGCTACGCACATCCGTAAAAACAGTGAATTTGAACATGACGTCAGACTCAGTGCTGATACGCAGATCGACCCCGTGTTTGATCTGCGCCAAATCACCGAGCCCAAACATATTTTGCTGACGGGCGTGACAGGCTTCGTCGGCATTCATTTGTTGGGGCAGTTGCTGGCCACCACGTCGGCTGAGATTCACTGCCCTGTGCGGTGTGCGAATACCGACATTGCATTGACGCGGTTACAACAAGTCAGCGAGCGCTATCAGGTTTCATTAAGTGAGCGTGAGTGGGGGCGTATTCACGTCTATGCGGCTGATTTATCAGACGCCGCAATGGGAATAAATGAACCCGAGTACCTCAACCTCGCTGAAAAGATTGATGTCGTGTACCACTCGGCCAGTGCGGTCAACTTCATCATGCCGTACGCCTTCATGCGCAAGGACAACGTTGAAGGCATGAGGCAAATCATCCGCTTTTGTGCGGCTAAAAAGACCAAGCCTTTAATGCTGATGTCGACCATTTCGGTCTATAGCTGGGGCCATCGGTTCACCCAAAAAACACGCGTCTACGAGAACGACAGTATTGACGAGAACCTGGAGTCCATTCGCCACGATCTGGGGTATGTACAAAGTAAATGGGTCATGGAAAAACTCGCTGATCTGGCGGCCTCGGCGGGCCTTCCCGTCATGACTTTTCGTCTGGGCTACGCGACATTTCATAGCCGTACAGGCGTGTGCGCGGACTATCAATGGTGGGGGCGTTTTATTCAGACATGCCTGAAGTACAACGCGGTTCCAGACTTGCAAAACCTTCTGGAAGGGTTGACCACTGTTGATTACATGGTTGAAGCAGTGGCCTGTATTTCGCGTAATCCGGATGCACTCGGGCACAAGTTCAACCTCATTCAGAGTGAATCAACCAACCTCGACCTTCAGGCGTTCTGCCAGCGCGTCGAGACTTACTATGATCGCCACTTCCAGTTATTGCCTTATCAGCAATGGGTGGAACTTTGGAGTCACGACACGCAAGCGTTTCTTTATCCGCTACGCGGGATGTTTACCGACGATATGTACAAGGGGGAAGCCATTATTGAGCTCTATCAAAATACCTACAGGTGGGATTGCAGTCAGACCAAGTTTTTTTTAAAGGACAGCACGGTGCGTGAATCGGTGTTCTCGCAGCAGGTATTGCATCGCTACCTCAAACACTTGATGGGCTGAGGCATATGGCGCGAGGGAGCGGGTACACGCCCAAGGGCTGTTGTTTGGCCCTTCAATCGGAACACGGATCAGCCACAGATTCGTGCAATAGCCCCCAAATCTGCGACAATCCGCCCCCTGCCTTTACCAAGACTTTTGCGCACCTGATGACTGACGAATCGCCTGCTATCGACAAGCTGCTGAAAAACCTCGATCACGCCATGATTGCCGACCGCCATAAGCTGCGTCGGCAGTTGCATGAGCTGCGCAAAAAACCGGACGACGCCAAGTTGGCGGCCTGGGTGGCGCGGGTTGAGGCGTCGTGCGCGCAGGTGACGGCGCGGGCCGCCAGTGTGCCGTTGATTCGCTATGACGAAAACTTGCCCATTGCCGCCAAGCGCGATGAGATCAAGGCCGCGTTGCTCAAGCATCAGGTGCTGATTCTGGCGGGTGAGACCGGTTCAGGTAAAACCACTCAGTTGCCGAAAATCTGCCTCGAAATCGGTCGTGGTCAGCATGGCCTGATTGGTCACACACAGCCGCGGCGCATTGCAGCGCGCAGCGTGGCCAGCCGCGTAGCAGACGAGTTGGGTACACCGCTGGGCGCACTGGTCGGCTATCAAGTGCGGTTCGAGGATCAAAGCGATTCCAATACCTTGGTCAAGCTGATGACCGACGGTATTTTGCTGGCCGAAACCCAGCACGACCGTTACCTGGAACGCTACGACACGATCATCGTCGACGAAGCACACGAACGCAGTCTGAACATCGACTTTTTGCTGGGTTATCTGAAAATCCTGCTGCCGCGTCGTCCCGACCTGAAAGTCATCATCACCTCGGCCACTATCGACCTTGAGCGCTTCTCCAAGCATTTCAACGATGCGCCGATTGTCGAGGTCTCGGGCCGTACGTACCCGGTAGAAACCTGGTACCGCCCGCTGACCAGCGAGCAGGACGAGGAGGGCAACAGTGTCGAAGAAGACTTGAGCGTCGATCAGGCGATCATTGCCACACTGGATGAGATTGCCGCGCACGAACGCCATGAGCGCAAAAGCCCCGGTGATGTACTGGTGTTTTTGCCCGGAGAGCGTGAGATTCGCGATGCCGCCGACATGCTGCGCAAGGCACAACTCAAGCACACCGAAATCCTGCCTCTATATGCGCGACTGTCCCCGGCCGAGCAGCAGCGAATTTTTCAGTCGCACCCTGGACGGCGCGTGGTGCTGGCGACCAACGTTGCGGAAACCTCGCTCACGGTGCCGGGTATTCGCTATGTGATCGACAGCGGCACGGCGCGCATCAGTCGTTACAGCTATCGCGCCAAGGTGCAGCGCCTGCCGATTGAAGCCATTTCACAGGCCAGCGCCAATCAGCGTAAAGGTCGTTGCGGCCGGGTTGAGCCGGGTATTTGCGTGCGCTTGTACGCCGAAGAAGACTTCAACGCACGGCCCGAATTTACCGACCCCGAAATTCTGCGCACCAACCTGGCGGCCGTGATCCTGCAAATGCTGCATTTGCGTCTGGGCGAGATCACCGCGTTCCCGTTCATCGAGCCACCGGACGGCAAGGCCATCACCGATGGTTTCAATCTGTTGCAAGAGCTGTCGGCAGTTAACCGCGAGAACCAGCTGACCCCGTTGGGCCGACAACTGGCGCGTTTGCCGGTCGACCCGCGCATGGGCCGCATGTTGCTCGAAGCGGCCAAGCTGGGCAGCTTGCAGGAAGTGTTGATCGTGGCCAGTGCAATGTCGGTGCAAGACCCGCGTGAACGTCCACCCGAGCGCCAGCAAGCGGCCGATCAGGCCCATGCGCAATGGAAAGACGTGGACTCGGACTTCGCTGCGCTGATCAACGTATGGCGCGGTTTTGAAGAGCAGCGTCAGGCGCTGACCGCCAGCCCGCTGCGCAACTGGTGCCGCAAGAACTTCCTGAACTACCTGCGCCTGCGCGAGTGGCGTGATTCCCATCGTCAGCTGAGCCTGATCTGCCGCGACCTGCAACTGACGGTCAATAAAGAACCGGCGGACTATCCCAAGCTGCACAAAGCGGTGTTGTCCGGCTTGCTCAGCCAGATCGGGCAAAAGACCGAAGACGGTGATTATCTGGGCGCGCGCCAGCGCAGGTTCTGGATTCACCCCTCATCCGGGCTGGGCAAAAAGCGCCCGCAATGGCTGATGACCGCCGAGCTGGTAGAAACCACCAAACTCTATGCGCGCATGGTGGCCAAGATCGAGCCGGACTGGATCGAGCCGCTGGCGGGGCATCTGGTGAAAAAGAACTTCTTCGAGCCGCATTGGGAGAAAAAGCGCGGGCAAGTGGTGGCTTACGAGCAAATCACCTTGTTCGGGCTGATTGTGGTCGGGCGCCGGGCTGTGCACTACGGGCCGATCGACCCGGTGTTGTCGCGCGAACTGTTCATCCGCGAAGGGTTGGTGCGCGGCGAGATTCTGTCGCGGGCCAAGTGCCTGACCGCCAACGCTCAACTGCTGGAGCAACTCGACGAACTGGAGGCCAAGGCCCGTCGTCGGGACATCCTGGCAGACGAAGAAACCCTGTATGCGTTTTACGACGCGCGCCTGCCGGCCGAGATTCATCAGACCGCCACGTTTGACAGCTGGTACCGGGTCAACAGCCAGAAAGACCCGCAACTGCTGATCATGCGCGAAGAAGACGTGCTGGCCCGCGAAGCCACCGAAATCACAGCCCGGCATTACCCTGACACCCTGCATCTGGGGGATTTGACCCTGGCGCTGAGCTACCACTTTGAACCCAATCACCCGCGCGATGGCGTGACCGTCAAAGTGCCCGCGCCGTTGCTTCCGGTGTTACCGCCAGAGCGTCTGGAATGGCTGGTACCCGGCATGATCGAGGCCAAGTGCATAGCCTTGGTGCGCAGTTTGCCCAAAGCGTTGCGCAAAAACTTTGTCCCGGTGCCGGACTTCGTCAAAGCAGCTCTGGAGCGGATGGCGTTTGCGCAGGGTTCGTTGCCGCACACCTTGGGCCGCGAATTATTGCGCATGACCGGTGCGCGGGTCAGTGACGAGGCGTGGGCAGAGGCCGCGCAGCAAGTCGAAAACCACCTGAAGATGAACATCGAAGTGGTGGACGCCGATGGCAAATTCCTCGGTGAAGGCCGCGATCTGGCTGAACTGACGGCACGCTTTGCGCAGGCCAGTCAGGCGGCGCTGGCGGTGCCGCAAACGGCCAAAAACCAGCAGCCGGTTGAAGCCAAAGTGTTTGCCCCGGTGGCCGAGAAAACCCAACAAAAGATCGCCGGGCTCTCGATGACGGTGTACCCGGCGTTGGTGGAAGAGGGCAACACGGTCAAGGAGGGGCGTTTTTCGACGCCGGCTGAGGCCGAATATCAGCACCGCCGCGCTTTACAGCGTTTGCTGATGCAGCAACTGGCCGAGCCGGCCAAGTTCCTGCGCGGCAAGTTGCCGGGCCTGACCGAGTTGGGGTTGCTGTACCGCGAGCTGGGCCGGGTCGATAGCCTGGTAGAAGACATTCTGCTGGCCAGTCTCGACAGCTGCATCCTTGAAGGCGAGACGGTGTTGCCGCGCGATGGCGCCGGGCTGGCTTCGTTGGCCGAGCGCAAACGCGCAGGCTGGACTGAGCACGCCGAGAAACTGGCCAAACTGACGCTGGACATTCTCAAACTGTGGCACGGCCTGCAAAAGCGCTTCAAGGGCAAGATTGATCTGGCGCAAGCAGTGGCCTTGAATGATATCAAGCAGCAACTGAGCCACTTGGTGTACCCAGGCTTTGTGCGCGAGACGCCGGCAGTGTGGCTCAAGGAGTTGCCGCGGTATTTGAAGGCCATTGAGTTACGACTGGAAAAACTGCCGGGTCAGGTGCAGAAAGACCGGGTGTGGAGCGCTGAATTGAGCGGGTTATGGGCGCAGTATCAGGCGCGCGCCTCCAAGCATGCCCAGGAAGGCAAGCGCGACCCGCAACTGGAGCTGTATCGCTGGTGGCTGGAGGAGTACCGCGTGTCGTTGTTTGGTCAGCAGTTGGGCACCAAAGTGCCGATTTCTGACAAGCGCTTGAGCAAGCAATGGAGTGGAGTGGAGGCCTGACCCTCAGCCGTAGGTAGAGGGTCGGGGCGAGGGGCTTTGTTGCTCACATAACGCCAAATGTTGCCTTTTATGGCAAACTTCGCGGCTATAAAGTCCAGACACGAATTTGATCCAAGGCGTTTACCTCTCATGTGCAGGGGTAAGCCTTTTTATGACTTGGCACTAAGGTGCCAGTATTTTCTGCTTGATCAGAACAGAGGAACGACCGTGCATAACGTCGTCATCAGCGGCACCGGCCTGTACACCCCGGCCAACAGCATCTCCAACGAAGAGCTGGTGCAGTCTTTCAATACCTATGTGCAACAGTTCAATGCCGATAACGCTGGCGCCATCGAGGCCGGCGAGATCGAGCCTCTGGCCGAGTCCAGCGCTGCTTTCATCGAAAAAGCTTCCGGTATCAAAAGCCGCTTTGTGATGAACAAGGACGGCATTCTTGATCCGCAACGCATGCGCCCGCATTTGCCTGAGCGCTCCAATGACGAGATGTCTGTGTTGTGCGAAATGGCTGTCGGCGCCGCCCGACAGGCGCTGGAACGTGCGGGTAAAACCGCTGCCGATATCGACGGCGTTATCGTCGCCTGCTCCAACTTGCAACGCCCATACCCGGCCATTGCCATTGAAGTGCAACAGGCACTGGGCATCCAGGGTTTCGGCTTTGACATGAACGTGGCCTGTTCATCGGCCACTTTTGGCCTTCAGACCGCCAGCAACAGCGTGCAACTGGGTCAGGCCCGGGCCGTGCTGCTGGTAAGCCCGGAAGTGTGCACCGGCCACTTGAATTTCCGTGACCGTGACAGCCACTTTATCTTTGGTGATGCGGCGACCGCCGTGATCGTCGAGCGTGCCGACCTGGCGACCTCCGCGCATCAGTTCGATATTGTCAGCACCAAACTGCTGACCACGTTCTCCAACAGCATCCGTAACAACTTTGGCTTTCTTAACCGTGCCTCAGACGAACCGGCGGACAGCCCGGACCGACTGTTCGTACAGGAGGGGCGCAAAGTATTCCGTGAGGTGTGCCCGATGGTGGCCGAGTTGATCGGTCAGCACCTTGAAGAAAACCAGTTGAACGTAGCGGATGTGAAGCGCTTTTGGCTGCACCAGGCCAACCTGAGCATGAACCACCTGATCGTCAAGCGCCTGCTGGGCCGCGAAGCGTCGGTTGAAGAAGCCCCGGTGATTCTCGACACCTACGCCAACACCAGCTCGGCGGGTTCGGTGATCGCTTTCCACACTTATCAGGACGACTTGCCAAGCGGTGCACTGGCGATCCTCAGCTCGTTCGGCGCGGGCTACTCCATTGGTAGCGTGATTTTGCGCAAGCGTTGATCCCTTGAGGGTGTCGTCACGGGCACAGGCTGCGAACAATCAGGTTCGTCGCCTGCGCCAGCCACTTCAATCGCTGTGAGACCCAATGGCAGACACTGAATTATTAACCCGCTTGCTGGCCGGTGATGAACGGGCCTTTCGCGAGCTGGTCAGTACCTATCAAAGCCCGATGCGTGCCGTGGCGTACGCGATTGTCGGCAATCGGCACGCCGATGAAGCCGTGCAAGATGCGTGGTTGTCGGTGGTGCGCAACCTGGCCGGGTTTGAGGGCCGCTCAAGCCTGAAAACCTGGCTGCTGACCATCACGGCCAATTGTGCGAAAAATCGCTATAAACAAAATCGCCGCGAAGTGCTGCTCGACGACCTGCCATCGCCCCACGGCACGATCGATGATGAGCGCTTCTCCAGTGATGGCCATTGGTTGCTGGCGCCTTTCGCCTGGCATCAGGACACACCTGAAGCCTTGCTCACCGAAGACGAATTGCGTGACTGCCTGGAGCACACTTTGTTGAGCTTGCCGCAGCTGCAAAGCAGCGTGCTGGTGTTGCGCGAGCGTCAAGGGCTGGAGCTGGAGGAGATTTGTAATCTTCTGGAGATATCGCTCTCTAATGTTCGGGTGCTCGTGCACAGAGCCCGACTTAAAGTCTTCGCGACCGTGGAGCATTTCGAGGAAACCGGTGAATGTTGACCTGCAAACAGCAAGTAGCCCGCTCAAGCGATTATCTGGATGGTCAGTTGACGTTTCGTGAACGGTTGTTGGTGCGTCATCACTTGTTGTTTTGTCCCAACTGCCGCCGGTTCATCAAACAAATGCGCTTGCTGGGGGCGACGTTGAAAAAACTGCCCGAGACGCCACCGGCCGATCTGGACAGTACGGTTGAGCGCATGATGCGTGAGCGCTCGCGCTCGAGTGAAAGCTAAAAGAACAAACGTCGTCGACGGATGTGGGGATCGACGACGCGTTCTCTTAAGCCCAGGTGCCGTTAGAACTTGGCTTCTACGTCCAGTTGCAAGGTATTGGTGTTGGCATCTTTCTGGGTGGTGGTGGCGTAGTCGGCTTTGGTCAGGAAGTACGTCACGCCAACCCCGAAGTTCTTGTCGATCTCGTAGCCCAGTTTGACCTTGTGGCCGCGAGAACCGGTGGTGCCGTTCGCGAAGTCAGAGTCAGTGAAGGCTCCGACCACGGCGTTACGCTGAATATCGCGGTAGTTGTAGTCCAGGCTGAAGGCGTTGTACTTGCTTTTGAAGCCCACCAGCCACGCATCGTCCTGATCGCTGTCGGTCTCGGCGTTATGCACGTATTGGCCATACAGCGACAGGGGCAACGGCAGGTTGGCAATATCGACCTGACCAAAGCCTTCGTAAAGACGGAACTCGTCGGTGCTGTTGCCGTTGACCGCCAGTGCACACGGGGTGGTTTTGGTGCCGGTGGTGGGGCACTTGCTGTCTTCGTCGTTTTTGTAGCCGTAAACACTGCCGCCCAGCGTCACTTTCAGGCTGTCGGTCGGGGCGAAACGTGCACCCAACTGGCCGGCGTACATGCTCAGGTCATTGCGAAATTGCACGCCTTCGCCGTCGACGTTGTCCTTGAGGGTGTAATAACCCGCGCTACCGAACATCTCGACGCCGCTGTTGCCCAGGTTGTGTTTGTAGGTGGCGGCCAGACCTTCGGGGTTGATGTCGCTGTCCCAGATCACATCGCCGGTGCTGACCCACGGTTGTGGCATCTTGCCGCCAATCAGGTGCAGGTTATTAATCGCCGTGGGGTGGTAGTCGATGTAGGCCTGATCCAGCCACAGCTGCTTCTTGTCGAAGTAGTTGTCCAGGTCCTGGTTGGTGGAGCGCGCATCGTCGCCGCCGCCCGTGGCAATACGAATACCGGTGTTCACTTGCGGGTTGATTTCGGTGTAGGCACCCAAACGAGCGCGAATGCGCTGACGGTCCTTGTTTTTGCCGTCAGATTCGCCATCGATTTTGACCGTTTCCTGACGCACGCGTACGTCGCCCTTGAATTCAGTCTTGGCCGCCCAGGCCACTTTTTGTTCGAAGGCGCTCAGATCAGACTTCTTCACCTGATTGGCGGCAGCTTCTTGCTGGGCCTGTTTTTCACTGGTGAGTTCGGTTTGCAATTCAGCGTATTGAGCTGGCGAAATGGAGCCGTTGGCCTTGAGCATTTCCAGCAGTTTGGCATCGACCCCGGCGCTGGCCGGAATACTCATGGCTATAGCCAAGCCGCCACACAGTCCCGCCGCAACCCGTGTAGATACAAGACGCATATGAATCTCCCAGTGGTGAGATGGCCCTAGCCACCCCAGGAAAAACGGCCCTTTATGGGCTCTGAATTGAAGCGGTGCGGGTGGACTTGCGGCGTGTAGGCCGACGACCACTCATAACCCCGCGATCTAAGAAGCGGCGTCAGTATCGCGGCTGGATATGACAGAAAAGTGGCAAAGTGATAGCAAGTCTGTGACAGCGTCATCGTCGCTGGCGGGGTGTTACCATCGCGGCCTTACGCCGCGTGCTGAGGTTTTTCAATGCCGTTACATCGTCTGGACAGCCTGTCGGCTATCAGCGCTCAGGAATGGGATGCGCTGGTGCCTGCCTCGCAACCGTTTCTGCGTCATGCCTTTCTCAGTGCCCTGGAAGACAGCGCCAGCCTTGGGCCGCATTCAGGTTGGCAGCCTGAGCATTTGCTGCATTACGAAGATGGGCAGTTGCACGCTGCGTTGCCCAGTTATCGCAAATGGCACTCCTATGGCGAATACGTGTTTGATCACGAGTGGGCGGATGCTTGCGAGCGTGCGGGCATTGACTACTACCCCAAGCTTTTGACGGCCGTGCCATTTAGCCCGGTCAGTGGCCCGCGCTTACTGGCGGCCCGCGCCGAAGACGGGTTCGCGCTGTTGGCGGCATTGCCCGGTTATCTGGAGAGCGAGGGGTTGTCCAGTGCGCACATCAACTTCACCGACCCGTTGGCCGATAACGCTTTGGCACAGCAACCGGGCTGGTTACAACGATTGGGCTGCCAGTTTCATTGGCAAAATCGCGAGTACCGCGACTTTCAGGACTTTCTCGATACGCTCAGCTCACGCAAACGCAAGCAGATGCGCAAAGAGCGTGAGCAAGTGGCGGGGCAGGGGTTCGAGTTTGAATGGCTCGAAGGCCATCAGGTCAGCGAAGCACAATGGGACTTCGTCTACGCCTGCTACGCCAATACCTACGCCATACGCCGCCGCACCCCGTATTTGACCCGCGCGTTTTTCAGTCTGCTGGCCGAGCGCATGCCAGAGGCCATTCGCGTGGTGATGGCCAAACAAGCCAATCAGCCGGTGGCGATGGCCTTTAGCCTGGTGGGGGGCGACAGTTTGTATGGGCGCTACTGGGGCTGCCTGGCTGAGTTCGACCGGTTGCACTTTGAAACGTGTTTCTACCAGGGCATGGATTACGCCATCGCACAGGGTATTCAGCGCTTTGATGCCGGAGCACAGGGTGAGCACAAGTTGATTCGCGGCTTTGAACCGGTGATTACTCACTCATGGCATTACCTGCGCCACGCGGGATTGAGAGCGGCAGTCAGTGATTTTTTACGGCGTGAGCGTGAAGGTGTGTTGGCCTATGCCCAAGAAGCCCGCTCAGCCTTGCCCTATCGGCAAGACTGAGCAGTGCACACCCTCAAATCAGGCAGGTGCGTCGTTACGTTTTTCGCACTGCGACAGATCGCGTTGGTTGGCCATTAATTGGGCTGGCGTTGAGTAGGTCGAGCGAAAAGGCAGCACCGGGAGGGGCCCGTCCGGGGTCATGGCTACGCAATTTATGTACACGTAAGGGCCATTGCCCGGCAGCCGGTTTTTTTTGACCTTGGTGGGTTGCAGCTGTGCTGCATCGCCTTGGTGAGCCTCTGCCGCATGGGCAAATGTAGTGAATGGCAAAGCAAGTGTGAGCGTGATTAAAAAGATGAAGAGTCGGTTCATGAGTTCAGTCCATTGAATACGTCAGTGAAGACGCGAGCAGTTCGCGTCTGTACTTCACTGTAGTGTTCGCTCGACTCAACGGGGGGAGGGGGGGCTGATAATCGGCCGACTCACGTTGTAGGAATAGCCTGCCAGTTCGGCAGGCTATTGTTCTGGCTTAATCGATCCCGACAAATCCACCCGTTTGGTGTTGCCAGAGGCGTGCATACAAACCGCCCCGGGCGAGCAGTTCGGCATGCGTGCCGCTTTCGGCGATCTGGCCTTTTTCCAGCACCACCAAGCGGTCCATGCGCGCGATGGTCGACAGGCGGTGAGCGATGGCGATCACGGTTTTACCCTGCATCAGGGTTTCAAGGCTCTCTTGAATCGCTGCTTCCACTTCAGAGTCCAAGGCCGAAGTGGCTTCGTCCATGATCAGAATCGGCGCGTTCTTGAGCAGCACGCGGGCGATGGCGATGCGCTGGCGCTGACCACCCGACAATTTGACCCCGCGCTCACCCACATGGGCGTCAAAGCCGGTTCGGCCCTGAGCGTCGGACAGCAGCGGGATGAATTCGTCGGCGCGGGCTTTATGCACGGCAGCCCATAATTGTTCGTCGGTGGCATCCGGTTTGCCGTACAGCAAGTTGTCGCGAATCGAACGGTGCAGCAGCGAGGTGTCCTGGGTAATCATGCCGATTTGCTCGCGCAGGCTTTCCTGCGTCACTTCGGCAATATTTTGACCGTCGATCAGGATGCGCCCGCCTTGGAGGTCGTACAGGCGTAACAGCAAGTTGACCAGTGTCGATTTGCCTGCGCCTGAGGGGCCGATCAAACCGATTTTTTCGCCCGGTTTGATCACCAGGTTCAGGTCGCTGATGATGCCGCTGCGCTTGCCGTAGTGGAAGTCCACGTGTTCGAAGCGCACCTCGCCGCGGGTCACGTTCAGGCGCGGGGCATTTTCGCGGTCAGTCACCGCCACTGGCTGGGCAATGGTTTGCAGCCCGTCTTGGACCATGCCGATGTTTTCGAAGATGCCGTTGACCACCCACATGATCCAGCCGGACATGTTGACGATGCGGATCACCAGGCCCGTGGCCAGCGCAATGGCTCCCACGCTGATCAACGACTGGCTCCACAGCCACAGGGCCAGGCCGCTGGTGCTGACAATCAACAGACCGTTCATGCTGGTGATGGTGACGTCCATGCTGGTGACGACACGGCTGGCCAGTCGGGTTTTTTCGGTTTGCTCGATGATGGCTTCGCGGGCGTACTGTTGCTCAAATTGAGTGTGGGCAAACAACTTGAGGGTGGTGATGTTGGTGTAGCCGTCGACGATGCGGCCCATCAGTTTAGAGCGCGCTTCGGAGGACACCACCGAGCGTTCCTTGACCTTGGGGACGAAGTAATACAGTGCACCGATATAAAGCACGATCCAGGTCAGCAGCGGCAGCATGAGGCGCCAGTCGGCTTCGGCGAACAGAACCAGCGAGCTGATGGCATAGATCAACACGTGCCACAGCGCGTCCACCGCTTGCACCGCTGAGTCGCGTAACGAGTTGCCGGTTTGCATGATGCGTTGCGCAATGCGCCCGGCAAAATCGTTCTGGAAGAAGTTCAGGCTTTGCTTAAGCACATAGTTGTGATTCTGCCAGCGGATCAGGCTGGTCATGCTCGGGCTGAGGGTCTGGTGCACCAATAGATCATGCAGGCCAAAGAACACCGGGCGAATGATCAAGGCCACGACGGCCATCCAGATCAGTTCACCCTTGTGGAGGCTGAAAAAGTCAGTGTTGGGCGTGCCCTGTGCCAGGTCGATCAAGGTGCTCAGGTAGCTGAACAGCGCGACTTCAACCAGGGCCGCGACCAGCCCCACCACGAGCAGTGCGGCAAAAATCGGCCATACCTGACGCAGGTAATAGAGGTAAAACGCCCACACGGTGGAGGGCGGTGCATCGGTGGGAGGCTTGCGGAAAATATCGATCAGTTGTTCGAAACGACGGTAGAGCATGGTCACTGACGCCCGCTGTGCGGGCGCTCCTTTAGTGGTGTGGCCGGTAGCACCCGATGGCGTGGTATTTACCGGTCAGCGCTCCCTGCAAGACTCAATCCATCAGTCCACGCGTTTGGCGGACTTGATCAGAACCGGGTCAATCGGCACATTTTGCATGCCTTGCTTGGTGGTGGTCTGCGAGTTAACGATTTGATCGACAACGTCCATGCCTTTCACCACTTTGGCGAACACGGCATAACCGGCATCACTGCCCGGATTGAGGAATGCGTTATCTGCCACGTTGATGAAAAACTGGCTGGTGGCCGAGTTCGGGTTGGAGGTGCGTGCCATCGACAACGTACCGCGCACGTTATGCAGGCCGTTGCTGGCTTCGTTTTTGATTGGGTCTTTGGTGTCTTTTTGTGTCATTTGAGCCGTGAAACCGCCACCTTGCACCATGAAGCCCGGTATCACCCGGTGGAAAATGGTGTTGGTGTAGAAACCGCTGTCGACGTATTCCAGAAAGTTCTTGCTGCTGATCGGTGCTTTTACCGGGTCCAGTTCGATTTCAATTTCCCCGAAGCTGGTGTTCAGCAGTACATGCGGCGCCTTGGTCGGTGCAGGCGTGGCAGCCATCAGGTTGGCAGCAAACAGCAGGGCACCAGCGGCGAGGGCAATCTTTTTAAACATGGTTCAGTAATCCTGAAAAGTGGGGTGACGGGTCTATGTCACGCAGGCAATGGGGCGAGGTGTAGCGATCGTTGGACAGGATATGCGCGAATCCGGTTCCTGCCCACCGCTGTTCACGCTTGCAGTGGCGCAGCAAACGCTGCGTCCAGCGGCGCTGTATCAAAGGTGCGTAACAACTCGACAAGTATTTGGGTGGCAGGCCCCAGCGGTTTGTCCTTGTTGCTGTACAGGAAAAACACCGGGTGGCGGTTGCCGCCCTGATGGAGCGGCAAAGGCTTGAGCACGCCTTCGTGTATTTCGCGTTCAATCATGTGTCGGGGCAGCCAGGCAAAACCCAGGCCGCTACCGACAAAGGCGGCAGCGGTGGCCAGGCTGCCAACGGTCCAGCGTTGTTCGGCGCCCAGCCAGCCCATGTCCCGTGGTTGCTGGCGCCCCGAATCGCGGATCACCACTTGCAGCTGGCTTTCAAGGTCCTGAAATTGCAGTTCACGTTGCAGGCGGTGCAGCGGATGGTCCGGGTGAGCCACGGCGACAAACTCTACCGCACTCAACTCAGTGCCCAGATAGCCTGGAATATTGAAGCTGCTGATGGCCAGGTCAGCGACCCCCTCGAGCAGGACTTCCTCTACGCCGGACAGCACTTCTTCACGCAGGCGAACCCGGCAGCCGCGGCTTTGCGGCATAAATGCGGTCAGCGCGCGAACCAGCCGTGCGTTGGGGTAGGCGGCGTCCACTACCAGGCGCACTTCCGCTTCCCAGCCTTGCTCCATGTGGTGGGCGAGGTCTTCGAGCTGGCTGGCTTGTTTGACCAGCTGCCGCGAGCGGCGCAGCAATACGCCGCCCGCCTCGGTGAGCACCGCTTTGCGGCCGTCGATGCGCAGCAGTGGCACCCCGAGCTGGTCCTGCATGCGGGCCACGGTATAACTGACGGACGATTGCGAGCGGTGCAGCACCTCGGCGGCCTGGGCAAAGCCGCCGTGGTCGACCACCGCTTGCAGGGTGCGCCATTGATCAAGGGTCACGCGGGGCGCTTTCACGATGAATGCCTCAAAGATGAATGGATTAATGCGTAGCCGCTACCGAAGGCTGCGTTCGGTGTTAGGCGCGGCTACGAGAAACGGGCCAAATAATCGCACCAGCCGGTGTTTTAATAAACAACTTAATAGATAGGTTGTAGCAGGTATTTGCGCTTTTTCATCGAACCAATGCTGTTTAGTCTTCACTCCATCGCCTTACAGCATTTAAAGATGGAGCCTACCTCTCATGTCCCGTGTCCTGATTATTGAAAGCAGCGCCCGCCAACACGATTCGTTTTCCCGTCAATTGACCCGCCAGTTCATCAGCCAATGGCAAGCAGCTCATCCTGAGGACCCGATGACGATGCGCGATGTGGCGCTCCATCCGGTGCCGCATCTGGATGCTCATCTGCTGGGCGGCTGGATGAAACCTGAAGATCAACGCAGCGAGGCAGAGCAAACGTCCTTGCAGCGTTCAAACGAATTGACCGATGAAGTGCTGGCGGCGGATGTGCTGGTGATGGCCGCGCCGATGTACAACTTCGCCATTCCCAGCACGCTCAAAGCCTGGCTGGACCACGTGCTGCGCGCCGGGGTGACCTTCAAATACACCGAAACCGGGCCGCAAGGCTTGCTCACCGGCAAGAAAGCTTACGTGCTGACCGCCCGTGGCGGTATCTATGCGGGTAGCACCGCGGACCATCAAGAACCGTATTTGCGTCAGGTGATGGCGTTTATCGGTATTCACGATGTGACGTTTATCCACGCCGAGGGTATGAACCTGGGCGGTGACTTTCAGGAAAAAGGATTGAACCAAGCCAAGTCCCGGCTTTCACAAGTGGCATGAGCTGTTAATCGACAGATAATCGGCGACAGGCTTAATCGTTTCATTGCTCCTTCAAGCATGCGGTTCGCGCATCGAACCTCCCTTTGCACTTTGCTCCTGAGTGCTCCAACCCGATCAGCCTCTGTGCCAGATCGGGTTTTTTTTGCCCGGCATTTCGTTGCACAACGAAAACCGCTAAGGTCGCGCACATTCCGTTGGGCAGCAGGCGAAAGATTTATGGGTTATTTGTTGATTGTCACGCTGATACAGGCGTTTTCCTTCAGCCTGATTGGCGAGTATCTGGCAGGCCACGTCGACAGTTACTTTGCGGTGCTGGTACGGGTGGTGCTGGCGGGTCTGGTGTTTATCCCGTTGACGCGCTGGCGCAAGGTCGAAGCCGGTTTTATGCGCGGCATGTTGCTGATCGGTGCTTTGCAGTTCGGCATCACTTACGTGTGCCTTTATCTGAGCTTTCGCGTGCTCACGGTGCCAGAAGTATTGCTGTTCACCATTTTGACGCCGCTGCACGTGACGTTGATTGAGGATGCGCTCAATCGGCGCTTCAATCCGTGGGCGTTGGTGGCGGCACTGGTGGCTGTCAGCGGGGCAGCGGTGATTCGTTTTGACAGCATCAGCCCGGACTTCTTCAAAGGCTTCCTGTTGCTGCAATTGGCCAACTTTACCTACGCTGCCGGCCAGGTGATGTACAAGCATCTGGTGGCGCGTTACCCCAGCGATCTGCCGCATTACCGGCGTTTTGGTTATTTCTATCTGGGCGCGCTGGCCGTGGTGTTGCCTGCATTTTTGCTGTTTGGCAAAGCGCACTTTTTACCGGACGCACCGTTGCAGTGGGGGGTGCTGGTATTTTTGGGGCTGGTATCAACGGCACTCGGCATGTACTGGTGGAACAAAGGCGCGTGCCTGGTCAGTGGCGGCACGCTGGCGGTGATGAACAACCTGCACGTGCCGGTCGGCTTGCTGCTGAACCTGCTGATCTGGAACCAGCATGAACCGTTGGGCCGTTTGTTTTTGGGCGGGCTGGTGATTCTGGTCGCTGTTTGGATCAGTCGCCTCGACCGCAGGGCCGTGACGAGCTAAGGTCTTGGGACCTATCCAGCATCCACAGGAGAGCAGGGATGACCGTCAGAGTGTTGATATTGCCGGGGCTTTTTGATTCCGGTCCCGATCACTGGCAATCGCAGTGGGAGCAGCGTTTTAGCGGGTTAAAACGCGTTAAACAGACCGATTGGCAGACGCCGACCTGTGCAGACTGGGTGCAACGCTTGCATGAAAAGGTCACTGCCAGCGAACGACCTGTCGCGCTGGTGGCCCACAGCCTGGCGTGTACCTTGATCGCCCGCTGGGCGCATGAGTATCCAGACATTGCACAAAAGATGGTGCGAGGGGCTTTGTTGGTCGCGCCCAGTGATACCGAAGCCGACAGTTATCCGGGCGGCACTCACGGTTTTACACCGATGCCACTGAATTTACTGCCGTTTGAATCGATCACGGTGGCAAGCACTGACGACCCTTATGTCAGCGTCGAGCGCGCCAAAATGTTCAGTGATGCCTGGGGCAGCACCTTGGTGCATCTACCCAATGCAGGGCATATCAATGGTGAGCGTGGCTATGGCAAGTGGCCGCAGGGCATTGACCTGTTATTTAAATTGACGGGCGATCAGCAGTTCAAACAGGCGTAATGCCGGTGTATGTCAGGGTCTTGCAAGCATGCGCTCCAAGACCCTGGCATCCAGCTTCTCAATCGTCAGCGTTTGCCGCTTGCTCAACCACCAGCGGAGTTTGAAGCTTATTCAACAAGCCGTTGCGCAAATCATTGCCGCTTGGCTGTTGATACACGCTCAGACCGAACTCAGGCATCACTGACAGCAAATAGTCAAAAATATCGCCCTGGATCTGCTCGTACTCATCCCACACCGTGGTGCGGGTGAAGCAGTACACCTCCAGCGGCACGCCTTGGGCGGTGGTTTGCATCTGACGCACCATGCAGGTCATGTTCGGCTGAATCTCAGCATGGCTTTTCAGGTAGGCCAGCGCATAGGCGCGGAAAGTACCGATGTTGGTCATGCGTCGACGGTTGGCGGACATGGCGGCGACGTTGCCCTGGGCCTCGTTCCAGCTTTTGAGCTCGGCCTTTTTGCGCGTCAGATAATCCCTGAGCAAGCGCACTTGCTCCAGGCGCTGTTCTTGCTCATCCGTTAAAAAGCCGATTTCAGCGGCATCGATAAACAGGCTGCGCTTGATTCGGCGTCCACCGGACTGCTGCATGCCGCGCCAGTTTTTGAACGACTCGGACATCAGGCGCCAGGTCGGAATCGAGACGATGGTCTTGTCGAAGTTCTGCACCTTGACCGTGTGCAGGGTGATGTCGATGACATCGCCATCGGCGCCCACCTGCGGCATTTCGATCCAGTCCCCTACACGCAGCAGGTCGTTACTGGTCAATTGCACGCTGGCCACGAACGACAGCAAGGTGTCTTTGTAGACCAACAAAATAACCGCCGACATCGCGCCCAGACCCGAAAGCAGCAGCATGGGTGAGCGGTCGATCAAGGTGGCGACGATGATGATGGCCGAAAACACATACAGCAGCATTTTGGTCAGCTGCACGTAGCCTTTGATCGGCCGGGTTTTGGCGTAATTGGTGCGCGAATAGATGTCGAGCATGGCGTCCAGTAACGCGCTGATCACCCGCGTCAGGACGAAAATCGTAATCGCCAGCGCCAGGTTGCCGAGGAAGTGGCGACCGTTGTCGCTCATGTCCGGCACCAGGTTGCGCCCAAATTGCACCATCAACGAAGGCGTCAATTGCGCCAGACGATGGAACACCTTGTGTTCGCGTAAATCGTTGATCCAGTGCAGCGCCGGTTGGCGGCCCAGCATCTTGGTCACGCGCAAAACGATGATGCGTGCAACGTGGCCCGCGATCAGCGCGATGCCCACCAATACGATCAGGCCCAGTAGCGCAGACAGCCAAGGATGCTCGTCGAGGTGGGCCCAAAGCGTCTGGAATTGAACCCAGAGTTGTTGAATATCCATAAGCGAAAACGTTACCCCAGAAGTAAATGGCTCGGGGATTAGAGCATTTACAGGTGTTCAATGGGCTGATGTGGGACTAAAGAGCGTAAAAATTCATTTCTTTCACGCCGTTCATGCAAAGTCACTCGGCCTGAGCGCTCGAAACGTTTACTCTATGCCGCTGATTTTTTGCATTTCTTCGAGGTAGCACCCGTGTTTTCCGATTTCGCCCTGCACGAACGCCTGCTTAAAGCTGTGGCCGAGCTTAAATTTGTCGAGCCTACGCCTGTGCAAGCAGCGGCCATTCCGCTCGCGCTCCAAGGGCGTGACCTGCGGGTGACAGCTCAGACCGGGAGTGGCAAAACCGCTGCTTTCGTCTTGCCCATTCTGAACCGCCTGATTGGCCCGGCCAAAATCCGCGTCAGCATCAAAGCGCTGATCCTGCTGCCTACCCGCGAGCTGGCACAGCAAACGCTCAAGGAAGTGGAGCGTTTTTCGCAGTTTACGTTCATCAAGTCCGGTTTGATCACTGGCGGTGAAGACTTCAAGGTCCAGGCTGCCATGCTGCGCAAGGTGCCGGATATCCTGATCGGTACGCCGGGCCGTCTGCTGGAGCAACTGAACGCCGGCAACCTGGACTTGAAAGAAGTTGAAGTGCTGGTACTCGACGAAGCTGACCGGATGCTCGACATGGGCTTCGCCGAGGACGTGCAGCGTCTGGTCGACGAGTGCCAGAACCGTCAACAGACCATGCTGTTTTCGGCCACCACCGGTGGTTCGGGGCTGCGTGAAATGGTCGGCAAAGTGCTGGACAACGCCGAACACTTGCAGCTCAACCAGGTCAGCCAGCTGAACGCCACCACGCGTCAGCAAATCATCACCGCCGACCATAATCAGCACAAAGAGCAGATTGTTAACTGGTTGCTGGCCAACGAGACGTATCAAAAAGCCATTGTTTTCACCAACACCCGCGCCATGGCTGACCGTATCTACGGCCGTCTGGTGGCTCAGGACTACAAAGCGTTTGTCTTGCACGGTGAGAAAGACCAGAAGGACCGCAAACTGGCCATCGACCGCCTCAAGCAAGGCGGGGTCAAGATTCTGGTGGCCACTGACGTGGCAGCCCGTGGCCTGGACGTTGAAGGCCTGGACCTGGTGATCAACTTCGACATGCCACGCAGCGGTGACGAATACGTACACCGTATCGGCCGTACCGGCCGTGCTGGCAACGAAGGTTTGGCGATCTCGTTGATCTGCCACGGCGACTGGAACCTGATGTCCAGCGTTGAGCGTTACTTGAAGCAAAGCTTCGAGCGTCGCACCATCAAGGAAGTCAAAGGCACCTACGGCGGACCGAAAAACGTCAAGGCTTCGGGCAAAGCGGTTGGCGTGAAGAAGAAAAAGACTGACGCCAAAGGCGTTAAGAAGAAGTCGGGCGCCAAGGCGCCGACCAAGCGCAAAATCGCTAACCGCCCTAAGACCGATGCTCTGTCATTGGTCAGCAAAGACGGCATGGCGCCGCTCAAGCGCCGTAAGCCAGAAGCACCCGCCGCTGAATAAAGCGCAGGTATAAAGGTGCAAAAACCCGGCCTCGGCCGGGTTTTTTATTGTCTGGCCAAAAGCGCCTGAACGTCTGCCGGGATTATCAGTCACTACTCAAGAAGGACATTTCATCTAACCGTAGGGGAGTGAAGCTGATGGCCACTTATAACTGGGCACTGATCGAGCGTCTTCTGCACGAGGTACAAAATGGCGCAGGTAAGCCGTTTGCACCACGGGTGTATGCCGAAGAGTACGCTGTAGACCTCCAGAATCAGGAGCAGCCGGTGGGCGATGTTGATGAGCTGAAAGTACTGGCCTGCAATTACGAAGCGCTGTTGCTCAAACAAGGTTTTATCGACTCGCGTCCTGAAAGCGAGGGGGGGACAGGTGAGAATTTTGTCCTGACTGAGCGCGGGTCGCAGTTGCTGAGCTTGATCGACAGCGCCATTCCAGGCAATGCTCACCCGTTGCAGGTGCTGAATGAACAGGCGGACCCGCTTGATCCCGCGACGTTTGATGAGCTGGCGGCCAAGGCGCAAATAGCTTGAGTGCACTCTCTGGCCGTTTTGTCGCAGAACGGCCAGGGTTTTGTGCCTCAACGACTGCGCCGTCGCAGGTCTTTACCTGTGGGGTGAATCACACCGAGATAGCGTTAAATCATTTGAGCGTCAACCGAGGCGGCGGGCGCAATATCAGGCCATATGGCGGCGTGAATCATAGTCCGTCTGAGCACGAAAGATGTGGGAGGCGCAGCAAGCTGGCGAGCAAGAACTGAGGAAGCGGCTGTGGATCGAGCAGCCCAGGGCGGCGGTTCAAGGCCTTTGAGTCAGTAAAACGCTCGCTCAGCCTTGAGTGTGACTAAGCCATCACATTGGCTGTTCTGCCCCGAATACGCTGAGCACTGCGCGCCCTCCAGGCTGGAGTCGCTGTAGATCAGGTTGAGGTCGATGCCCATGAAGGGGCGGGATAACTTGATTGACCAGTCATTGAAGGCGCGCACGCTGCCACCCTCGGCAATCGACACCGGGGTGCCCAGTTGGTGGGTGGTGTATTTCATGCTCACCCCAATGCCAAACGGCTGGTTGACCCCAAGGTCGGCAAACACGGTGCTGTCATGGCGATCCGGGTCGTTACTGAACGCTGCGCCGAAGCGGGTTCCGAGTACCGTTAATCCTGCGTAGAACTGCTGGCTGTCGAGCGGGCTGAGTTTGGGGTAACTGTAATGGATCATCCCCAGCTCGTAACTCAGGGTTTGATCGAAAGGGTGTTTGTAACCCAGGTAGGAGTCGACTTCGAGGTTGGTGCCGGGCTTGATACCCATCGTCGGCGCCCACTGGCCGACGTACCAGCCACTGTCGTGGGTCAAGTCCAGGCCGCCATGAAAGGTCGAGCCGGGGCTGGTGGGTTTGACCAGGCCTTGGGCCATGCTGCGGCTGGGTAGAGTGCCGAGTTTGAGGTCGAAATCCCCCAGTTCGCGGGAAAAGACCTGTGCATCAACTAACGTGCTGGCCAGCAGAGTGCCGGTCAGCATTAACGCCCGTGTGAGCATGCATTCCTCCTGTTTTCCGCGCAGAGGCTTGATCTAGAGGGCTTAGAGGATACGGGTGAATGCCGGCCACAGTGTGCCGTTCGTCGATTTATCGAGCCAGACAAGCATTTAGGGGGGAGGTAGCCGATAGTCCTAGCGCTTTGTGCAGGCAAAGCGCATGAGGACCTAGTGACGCGAGGGTGTTACTTTTTGCCCAGCGTGATTTGCTTGGACGGGCCGAAGGTCTGGCCGCTGACGCCTTTGTCAATTTGCTGGATCTCGCCACCGGATTTCAAGAATGCGGCGATTTGCGCATTGATCGAATCACTGGTTTCAACTGCGGGAGCTGGCTTTGCTTTGCTGGCGGATGCTTTTACGCGCATGACGGCTATTGACCTGTAGAAAATAACTTGGCCAGCGATAGTACCTGAAATGCTTGACAATTGCTTGTTAAATATCTCCGTAAAATAATATAAGGCGCCGGGTCTTGAATATATTCACTCTCGTAATCACCGGCTAACTGGCTGTTTTAATTAAAAACATTCACTGGTTTATTGCAGGCTAAAGACGGGGCTCGGGCGCAGGTTTTCGCCGGTCGGGCTGACGAGCGGCGCGCAACAGCGCTGGTCGATGCCCGTAAACCGGGCGCTTGGCAGATTTTTTCGGGGCGGCGTCCTACAGCTTCGATGTGCCCCCCTAAACTCGGGTAGAATGCCGCCCACGTAATGAGGGTATTGGACATGGCTTTAATCGGTCGCTACAACAGTTTGCAAGTGGTGAAACACACCCACTTTGGTTTGTATCTGGACGGCGGGGCAGACGGCGAAATTCTATTGCCCAACCGTTATATTCCCAAAGACATTCCCAGTGAAGATGAAGACTGGCTCAACGTTTTTGTTTATTTGGACAGTGATGACAAGTTAATTGCCACCACTGAAAAACCAAAAGTTCAGGTGGGTGAGTTCGCCAGTCTGAAAGTGGTTGAAGTTAATAGCATCGGTGTATTCCTCGATTGGGGTTTGCCCAAAGATTTGCTGTTGCCGTATTCCGAAGAAAAACGCCAGATGACGGCGGGCGAATACGTGGTGGTGCACGTCTATCTCGATAAGCACACCCGTCGCATCACGGCCACTGCGCGCCTGGATCGCTACCTGGATAAAACCCCGGCCACGTATCAAGTCGGCCAGGAAGTTGACCTGCTGGTGGCTGAAGCCACCGACATGGGCTTCAAGGCGGTGATCAATAACAAGCATTGGGGCCTGATCCACAAGAACGAAATCTTCAAGTTCATGCGGGCGGGCAAGCAAGAAAAAGGCTTTATCAAAGAAATCCGCGCTGACGGCAAAATCAGTTTGAGCTTGCAGCCCGTCGGTCAGGAAGCGGCCAGCAGCCTGAACTCCAAGATCCTGAGCAAACTGCGCGATAACGATGGCGTGTTGGCGGTGAGCGACAAAAGCGATCCCGAGCTGATCAGCAGCCTGTTTGGTGTCAGCAAAGGTAACTTCAAAAAAGCCATCGGCTCGTTGTACAAGGAAGGCAAGATTGCGATCCACCCGGACCGCATTCAATTGATCTGATCCAACTGCCAAGAGGGCTGTCGACATGCGGAAAAGTGTTTGGGCGTATATCGGTGCGTTACTGGCTTTTCTGATACTCGACGGCCTTTGGTTGGGCCTGCTCATGAGCTCTACCTATAAAGAGCTGTTCGGCCCCTTGATGCTGGAGCCTCCCAAGTGGGGCCCGGCCATCGTCTTCTATTTGATGTACGTCCTCGGTGTGGTGTTTTTTGTGGTGCGCCCCGCGCTGGCGCGTGGCAGTGCCCGCAGGGCAGCGCTGAGCGGTGCATTCTTCGGCCTGATCGCCTATGGCACTTACGACATGACCAACTGGGCGACGCTCAATGGCTGGTCTGCGCAGCTGGCGTTGATGGACATGGCGTGGGGCACGCTGTTGACCTGCCTGGCGTCGCTTTCAGGTTATTGGACCGCCCGCAAACTGGCGGCTTGATGTTTTCAAGGTGTTGATATGAGTGTTTCGCGGCGAGCAACGGATGCCTTCGCACTGCAAGTCATGTTGGGCCTGTGCCTGATTTGGGGCGTACAACAAGTGGTGATCAAAACCGCTGCCCTGGACATTGCTCCGGTGATGCAAGCGGCTGCCCGGTCGGGCATTTCCGCGTTGCTGGTGGGCGTGTTGATTTGCTGCAAAGGCGGCTGGAACCAGGTGCCGGTCACTTGGCGTGGCGGCCTGTTGGCGGGTAGCCTGTTTGCTCTTGAGTTCTTCTTTATTTCTGAAGGATTGCAACTGACCAGCGCCGCGCACATGTCGGTATTTCTCTACACCGCGCCTATCTTCACCGCCTTGGGCGTCAACTGGCTGTTGCCCGGCGAGCGTTTGCGGCCGTTGCAGTGGCTGGGGATTTTTCTCGCATTCGTCGGCATCGTGTTCGCCTTTGCCGGTGGCGTATCGCTGGCTGACATGGACCGCAACATGCTGCTGGGTGACGCCTATGGGATTTTGGCGGGCATGGCGTGGGGCGCCACCACGGTGGTGGTCCGGGGTTCGCGTTTATCTGAGGCGCCGGTCACGCTGACGCTGTTTTACCAGTTGATCATCGGCTTTGTCGGTTTGCTGGTGATTGCCGCCCTCAGTGGTCAAATCAGCCATGTCCGCCTGACCACCGTTGCGGTGGCCAGTGTGCTGTTTCAGGGGTTGGTGGTTTCATTTTTTAGCTATCTGGTGTGGTTCTGGATGCTCCAGCGCTATCTGGCATCCAACCTGGCAGTGTTTTCTTTTATGACCCCGCTGTTTGGCGTGACGTTCGGCGTGCTGGTGCTTGATGAGCCGCTGAGTGTCAACTTCGTGGTGGGCGCGATTTTCGTGCTGTTTGGCATCACCTTTGTCAGCGCAGAGCAGTGGATGCGTCGCAGGGTGCGCACGCTGCTGGGGCACTGACCGAGTGCAAAGCCAGTACGCCTGCGACCAGCAAGCCACAGGCCGCCACTCCTAACGCAGGTTGCAAGCCGCCACTGAAATGGCTGCTGAGCGCCGCCAGTAACGGGCCGCTCAACTGTCCCACCGCGAAGCAGGCCGTCAGTAACGCGGCGTTACGTTGCGTGGCGTGGGGCGCAAGGTCCCGCGAGCGTTGCATCACCAAAGGCATGCAGGCCAAAAAGGGTGTCCCGCACAAGATCACACCCAGTGCCAGGCCCGCACTGCTGGGTAACAAGCAGGCCAGCACGCCCAGTGCTTGAATCCATAACCCGCCCATCAACCAATAGCGCGTGGTGTGTGGGTTGATGCGTCTAAAACTGATCAACAGCACACCCAGTGCGGCGCACAGACCGAAGGCGGGCCAGAACAGATCAGCCTGCCATTGGCCCTGAAAGCGAGCATTGGCCATCTGTGACAAAAACGTTGCCGGGATGATGTAGCCCAAACCATACAGCCCATAAATGGCGCCCAAACGTGAGATGCCGGGCGTACGGGCACTGGGCGCTACAGTGACAGAGGGTGAAGGCTGCGCAGCGGGCGTGGGCAGCATCGGCAAAATAGCCAACAGCATGATCAGTGCAGCGACCGCATAAATCAGCCATAACGTCGCGGAGTTTTGGCCCGTGACATTGGCGCCCAGCGCCAGCAACCCGGTGAGCAGTACACCGACCCCCGGCCCGGCAAAGACCAGTGCCCCGAGGCGTGGGCGATGGGTCGACACGGCCAAGTGTTGGCTGAGGGAGGTGATCATCACCATCACCCAGGCACTGGCGACACCGGTGCCAAATCGCAGCAGCAGATGTGGCCAAAAGCCTTGTGCCCAGAACGAAACGAAGGTCAGGCCCACGCACAGCCATAAACCGCTTAGCAGACGGTTGCGCACTTGGGCAGGACGTCGGGCGCGGATGGCGTCCAGCGCACCGATCAAATAGCCCAGGTAATTGGCGGCTGCGATCAGCCCCGCGCCGGTCAGGTCGATCTGACCTTCGCTGATTAAATGCGGCAGTTGTGGCGTAAGCGAAAACCGACCAATCCCCATCGCCATGACAAGGGCGATAAAGCTGGCGAACAGGCGCAACAGAGCAGACATGGCAGCAATTCCTGCAAGAAGACAATGACCGTCAGGCTAGAGAGGATTGACTTTCATTAAAATTGAATAATAGTGAGTGACTTATTCTGTTTTGGAGAAAGGTGTGGAGTTCAGCCAATTACGCATTTTTCAGGCCGTGGCCGAGGAAGGCTCCATCACCCGCGCGGCGGAACGCCTGCACCGCGTACCGTCGAACCTGTCGACAAGGCTCAAGCAGCTTGAAGAGCAGATGGGCGTCGAGTTGTTTGTGCGCGAACGTCAGCGTTTGCAACTGTCAGCGGCGGGAAAAGTGCTGCTCGATTACACCGCGAGACTGTTTGCCCTGCGTGAAGAAGCATTGGGCGCAGTGCAGGGTGGGGTGCCAGCGGGTAAATTCACCTTGGGCACGATGTACAGCACGGCGGCCATACACTTGCCCGCCTTGTTGGCGCGTTATCACCGCAGCTACCCGGCGGTGAATTTGCACGTTCAATCCGCGCCCAGCGGCGAGCTGCTTGAAGGTTTGCTGACCGGTCGGCTGGACGCCGCGCTGGTGGACGGTCCGCTGGAGTTGGCCGGGCTGGATGGCGTGGCGTTTTGCCAAGAACACCTGGTGCTGATCAGTGATCTGGACCACGAGCCAATCACCCGCGCGCAAGATGTGCAAGGTCGTGAAGTCTTCACCTTCCGCCAGGGGTGTTCCTATCGCTCACGGCTTGAAGCGTGGTACGCCAGCGACCGTGCCGCCATGGGACGGGTAATGGAGATCGAGTCTTACCAAGGCATGCTGGCATGTGTAGTGGCAGGGTCGGGCGTGGCGCTGATGCCAGAATCGATGCTGGCCAGTTTGCCGGGGCGTGAAAGCGTGCGTGCGCACCCCTTGCAACCGCCGTTTGACAGCGCAACCACCTGGTTGATGTGGCGCAAAGGCATGATGGGCGCCAACCTCAATGCCTGGATTGAATTGCAACACACACAGCCCTGCAACATGGCGTAATGCCTGCAATGTAACTTCACGTATCGGCATCAGTCGCATTTGTGCGAAATTAGCCAAAAGTTCATTGACTTCCGGCATGCATTGCGTAGGACTTAGGACTATTATCTGTACGAAGCGACCAAAGATTAGGGGTCGCCGGTGTAACCCCAAGGGGGATTTATGAAAGACAAACTGCAAACCTGGCTGCATGACGTGGGTGTGGCGCTTGGCCTGATTGAGCCGCCGCTGCAACCTGTACCGATTCCTGTCGAAGATCCGCGTCGTCGCCCGCAACGTCGCCGTTAAACGCTGGCGAGTGCAGTGAACGCAGGGTGTTTGCTGTCCAGAAAAAACGGGTACGAGTTTCGACGTCGCACCCGCTGAAATAAGCATTGCCCCACAGAAAACCTATTTAGACGGCGCTCACCACCGTGGCTGGGCGACGTGCCATCAGGCTGACCACAATAAAGCTGATCAACGCGACGCCGAGGCTGTAATAAATCGGTGTATTGGCGTCCAGCCCGTCCTTGAACATAAACACCAGCGCGGTAATAAAGCCCAGGCTCATGCTGCAAATCGCGCCTGCGGTGGTCGCGCGTTTCCAGTAAATAGCGCCGATCAAGGGCACCAGCATCCCGCCGACCAACAGGTTATACGCCAGAGTGAGCGCACTGATCACGTCGTTGACCACCAGCGCGATGGCCAATACCGCTATCCCGGTGAGCAGTGTGAACAGGCGATTGATCGACAGGCTCGATTGCTTGCCGCCGCGCAGTTTGGGCAACAGGTCTTCGGTGAGCACCGTGGACGCTGCCAGCAAACCCGCACTCGCGGTGGACATCATGGCGGCCAGGGCGGCTGCAATCACCAACCCGCGAATACCGTCCGGCAGCGAAACTTTAACGATGGCCGCAAAGGCGTTGTTGACGTTGTCCAGATCCGGGATCAAGACGTGCGCGGCCATGCCGATCAAGGCGCAGGTCAGCCCGTAAAGGATGCAGTAGAAGCCTGCAAAGGTGCCGGCGTACTTGGCAACTTTGGCCGTTTTGGCGGTAAATACCCGCTGCCAAATGTCCTGGCCGATCAGAATGCCGAAGAAATAAATCATGAAGTAAGTGACGATCGTGTCCCAGCCAATGCTGGTGAAACTGAAGCTGGATGCGGGCAACTTGCTCACCAGCTCATCCCAGCCGCCCACGCGATACAGGCAGATCGGCAGCAGGACAAACATCAGGCCCACGGTCTTGATCACGAACTGCACGATGTCGGTCAGGGTCAGCGACCACATGCCGCCGATGGTCGAATACACCACCACCACGCCACCGCCGAGTAATATCGAGACCCAAAATGGCAGGCCGAACAGCACTTCCAGCACCGTGCCGATGGCCAAAATCGAAGTCACGCCAATCATCAGCGCATAGGCCAGCATGATCACCGCACTGGCTTGACGCGCCATCGGGTTGTAGCGTTTTTCCAGCACTTGGGTGACGGTGAAAATTTTCAGCTTGAGCAACGGTTTCGCCAAAAACAGGTTCAGCGCGATGATCCCGCAGCCCAGCGCCGCGCACAGCCAAAAACCCGAAATGCCGTGCACATACCCCAGGCGTACCGTGCCCACCGTCGACGCGCCGCCCAACACGGTGGCGGCCATGGTGCCCATGTACAACGTGGGGCCCAGGTTGCGCCCGGCCACCAAATAGTCTTCGTGGGTTTTGGCCTTGCGCATGCCGTAGTAGCCGAGCACCAGCATTGCCGCTGCGTAGATAAGGACGACCAGTAGATCTATAGCCATGATGGCGAATCTCCAATTATTTTTTTTATGGATGCAAACGCACAGCAGTGTGCAACGGTGCCGTCAGTTCAAGACTGCAAAGCGCCGTTGGCACGGGTTGACGATGTCCTTATCGGTGCGCTACGCCGGGGAGCACGCAGAGCATTTCGTAGAGCAAATTAGCGCCTAGCAACGAGGTGTTGCCGGTGGTGTCGTAAGGCGGCGAGACTTCTACCAGATCGCAACCCACCAGGTCGAGGCCCTGACAGCCGCGAATCACCTCAATCGCCTGGATCGTGGTCAGCCCGCCGATTTCCGGGGTGCCGGTGCCAGGCGCCCAGGCCGGGTCGATGCCATCGATATCAAAGCTCAGGTACACCGGGCCGCCGCCGACTTTCTCACGGACTTCGGCCATCAGCGGCGCGAGGGATTTGTGCCAGCACTCTTCGGCCTGCACCACGCGAAACCCCTGTTTGCGGCTCCAGTTGAAATCTTCAGCGGTATAGCCTTGTGCGCGCAGGCCGATTTGCACCACGCGATCACAGTCCAGCAAGCCTTCTTCGACGGCCCGGCGGAAGGTCGTACCGTGGGCGATCTTCTCGCCAAACATATGATCGTTGACGTCGGCGTGGGCATCGATGTGCACCAGCCCGACCTTGCCGTGCTTTTTATGGATCGCGCGCAGGATCGGCAGGGTGATGGTGTGATCGCCCCCCAGAGTCAGCGGGATGACAGCGTGTTCGAGGATTTCGTCGTAGGCTTGTTCGATAATCCGCACCGCATCCAGCAGGTTGAAGGTGTTGATTGCTACGTCGCCGATGTCAGCCACCGACAGCGAGTCGAATGGGGCTGCGCCGGTGGCCATGTTGTAGGGACGAATCATCACGGATTCCGCGCGGATCTCCCGTGGCCCGAAGCGGGTGCCGGCACGCAGCGAGGTGCCGATGTCCAGCGGTACACCGATAAAAGCCGCGTCCAGCCCGGCGGCTGATTGCAGGTGAGGCAAGCGCATCATGGTGGCGATGCCGGCGAAGCGCGGCATTTCGTTACCGCCCAGTGGTTGGTGCAGAATTTTGTCCACGGGTAGACCTCGTCGTTTGTTGTGGTTATGGCGACCGATTCTGCGAAAGGCCGACGACGGGAAGAATCCTTACAGGCAAATACTTAGTTCAGATTTTTCTAAACTAATGTCGACCAAGCGGGTAGGCTAACGCTCAATATCATCTGCCTAACGTGCAGCTCGCGATTCTGGCATCGCCATTTTCCTGCTCCCGTGCATTGTGAGGTGGGTGCCACTCGGTATAAGTGAGTCTCTGATGGCCAACGCTTTACCCGATCTGAAACTATTACGTATTTTCGCCAGCGTGGTCCGCCACCAGGGCTTTGCCAATGCACAGCAGGCACTGAACCTCTCGACCTCGGCGATCAGCACTTACATGAGCCAGTTGGAAGCAAGCCTGGGCCTGGTGCTGTGCCACCGTGGGCGCGGTGGTTTCAGCCTGACCAGCAAGGGCGAGTTGTTCCATCAGGAAACCTTGCGCCTGCTGGGCGAACTCGAGGGGTTCGAGCAGTACGCCGCCGCGCTCAAAGGCGAGTTACGCGGCACGTTGAACCTGGGCGTGATCGACTCCACGGTCAGTGACAAGGCGCTGCCGTTTGCCGAGGCGATTGGTGCCTACAGCCAGGAACACCCGGCCGTGCACCTGCATTTATCCGTGATGAGCCCGTATGAACTCCAGCTCGGTGTGCAAGACAACCGGCTGGACTTGGCGATTGGCGCGTTTTCGTCGCGCATGAGCGGCCTGGTTTATCAGCCGCTGTACCGCGAGCAACATTGGCTGTATTGCAGCGCGCGGCATCCATTGTTCAGCGAACGACGCATTCCCGAGCCGGTGATTACGCAACAACGCATGGTCGGGCGGGGTTACTGGAGCCAGGCCGAGTTGGCGCGCCACGGTTTCAAACACAGCGCGGCCACGGTCGACAGCATGGAGGCGCAACTGATCTTGGTGCTTTCAGGGGCTTACATTGGCTACTTGCCCCAGCACTATGCCGAGCCGTGGGTGGATAAAGGCGACTTGCGCGTATTGCTGCCTGCGACGTTCGGCTATCAGGCGCCGTTTTCGATGATTGTGCGCCGTGGCCGCAGCCGCGAACCGTTGATTCAAACTTTCCGTGATCTGCTTAAAGCGCAGCTCAACCAATCCTGACGACGAGCGTTCCTCCATGTCCCGAGCCCAATGCCCTCGCTGCCTGCGCCCTCAGTCGCACTGCTTGTGCGAACTGATCCCTCACCTGCACAGCCGCACCCGCGTGTTACTCCTACAGCATCCGAGCGAGGTCGGCCATGCGCTCAATACCGCACGCCTGGCCGCGCTGGGCCTGAGCAATGCAGAGTTACGGGTGGGTGAAGTGTTTGACGATCTGGAGACATTGCTCAACCCGCCGGGTTATCAGGCGCGGCTGTTGTTTCCGGGGCAAGGGGCGCAACTGATTGCGGCGCATAAGGCTGAAGACAGTCTGCCGTGGTTGCTGGTGGTGCCGGATGGTACATGGCGTAAGGCGCGCAAGTTATTGCACCTTAACCCCCTGTTGGCGAATTTGCCGCGGGTGACCCTGCCCGAGGGCGCGCAGTCGCGCTATCGATTACGCAAGGCGCCAGGGCCTGGCGCGTTATCCACGCTGGAAGCGATCGTGCAGACCCTGGAACTACTTGAAGCGCCGCGTGTATTCGAGCCTTTATTGCGCCCGTTTGAAGCCTTGATTGAAGGGCAGATTGAAGCGATGGGCGCCCAAACCTACCAGCGCAACCACCTTGATAAAGCCTGACGACAGGCGCGCGTCTAAGACTTTACGACGGCTGTGGCGTCGATCACAGCCGGGCCTGACTCGTCAGTTCCCAGGTGTCCTAGCGTTCGCGCAATGACTCTGTTCTGGCTTTCAACACCGGTTTGAGCAAGTAATCCAGCACGCTTTTCTGCCCGGTGACGATGTCCACTGCCGCGGTCATGCCAGGAATGATCAGCAGGGGTTTTTGATCACCCCCCAAGTGGTTTTTGTCGGTGCGCACCTGGATCAGGTAAAAGCTGTTGCCCTTGTCGTCGGTGATGGTGTCGGCACCAATCAATTCCAGTTTGGCGCTCATGCCTCCGTAAATCGTGTAGTCATAAGCGCTGAACTTGACCATGGCTTTCTGTCCAGGATGCAGAAACGCGACATCCTGAGGTCGTACTTTGGCCTCGATCAACAGGTTATCTTCCAGCGGTACGATTTCCACCATGTCACTGCCCGGCTGGACTACGCCGCCAATGGTGTTGACCTTCAGCTGTTTGACGATGCCGTGGACCGGCGATACCACCGTGGTGCGGCTTACCCGGTCGTCAATGGCGATGCTGGTGGCGGTGATTTTCGACAGGTCGGTGCGTTTTTGATTCAGCTCCTTGGCCGCGTCCGAGCGAAAGGTTTGTACCGATTCGTCGATCTTGCTGCGGATTTCATTCATCGCCGCTTCAGCGCGCGGAATGGCGAGGGTCGTGGAGTCCAGCGAACCGCGAATTTCGACCGCGCTGCGTTTGAGACGCAAGATTTCGACCGGCGATACCGCACCCGTACCCACCAGTGGCGCCGACATGTTCATCTCCTGATTCAACAACGCCAGGCTGTTACGAAACTGCTCTTGTTTGGAACGAAACTCGGCCAACTCCTGGGTTTTTTGGCGCAATTGCTCGGTCAACGTGCGCTGCTCGCTGTTGAGCCGCCGCTGACGTTGCAAGAACAGCGATTTTTCGTCTTCAGCCACTTGCGGCGCTTTGGCGATCACTTCGGGTGACAGTTCAAACGGCCGTCCCTCGGCTTCGGCTGACAGGCGTTCAACCTGGGCGGTGAGGGCGTAACGGTCGACTTCACTTTCGCCACGGTTGGACAAAAAGCGCGTGTCATCCAGGCGCAGCAGCGTATCGCCCTTATTGACCATTTGCCCTTCGCGCACCAACAGCTCAGTGACGATCCCGCCTTCAAGGTTCTGGATGACTTGTACCTTGCTCGAAGGAATGGCCTTGCCATCGCCCACGGTCACTTCGTCCAGTACCGCGAACTTGGCCCACAGCAGCGCCACAATAATCAACGCCGCCGCGATCCACACGGTGATGCGCGACAGGCGCGGTGAGTCTTGCAGTGAAGCCCCGGTGGCCTCGGGCATGTAGTCGCTTTCGCCACTTTTCTTGAAACTGTCCAGATAACTGCGCAAGCCGGAGCGTGCAGACATACATCTCTCCTAAACGGCGGCAGAGCCGACACGGCCCTTGCGCAACGCGTCAATAACCGCTTCTTTGGGGCCATCTGCAACGATCCGGCCGTTATCCAGCACGATCAGGCGGTCGACCAAACTGAGCATGGCGGTGCGGTGGGTGACCAGCAGCAGGGTTTTGCCTTGCATCCAGGTGTGCAAGCGCTGGCGCAGGGCGTCTTCGCTGGCGTTGTCCATCGCGCTGGTGGGTTCGTCGAGCAGCATGATCGGTGGGCTTAGCAACAACGCCCGCGCCAATAACACGGCTTGGCGTTGACCCCCCGAGAGCAGTTGCCCGCGCTCACCCACCGGGCGGTCAAAGCCTTGCGGGTGCTGGCGGGCCAGTTCGCTGACGCCCGTCAGTTCGGCCACTTCGAGCATGCGCGCGTCACTGATGTAGCGCGCGCCCAGGGTCAGGTTGTCGCGCAGGCTGCCCGCCAACAAGGGCAGATCGTGGGCCACATAGCCGATTTGTTGGCGCAGGTCGGCCACGTCCAGCTGCCGCAGGTCGAGGCCATCGAGCAGGATTTGCCCTTCATCGGGGGCAAAGAAGCCCATCACCAAACGCCCCAGCGTACTTTTGCCCGAGCCGCTGCGCCCGATGATGCCGACCCGTTCTCCGGCCTTGATACTGAAACTGATGTCGGCAAGTGCCGGGCTGCTTTGCCCGGCGTAGCGAAAGGTCACGCGGCTGGCTTCGATTGCACCTGTGAGTTGGGTGCGCTCCAGAGGGCGCTGTTTCGGATCACGTTCTTGGGGCAGCGACATCAGTGCATCGGTACTGCGCATGGTCAACTGGGCTTGTTGATAACGAGTAATCAGCCCGGCGATTTGTCCCAGTGGAGCGAGGACCCGACTGCCCAGCATGTAAGTCGCTACCAGTGCGCCGACACTCAGGTTGCCGGCAATGATGCTGTACACCCCGGCGACGATAGTCGCCATGCCGCACAGTTGCTGAATGAACAGCGTGCCATTGGTGGCCAGCGCCGAGAGGTTGCGGGCATGGGCATCAAGCCGGGTGAGGGCGGCGTGGGTGCTTTCCCAGTGATGCTGGCGCTCGCTTTCTGCACTACAGGCTTTGAGGGTTTCCAGGCCGCTGAGGGTTTCGATCAGCAATGCCTGGCGCTCAGCGCCCAATGCCAGACTTTTTTGCACGGTGTCGCGCAAGCGCACCTGAATCAACCAGGCAAAGCCTATGGTGATGGGGAAGGCGATCAATGGGATCAGCACCAGCCACCCGCCCAGCAAACCGATCACCACCAGCATCAGCACGGCAAAGGGCAGGTCGATCAGGCTGGTGAGGGTCACGGCTGTGAGAAACTCGCGTAACCCCTGAAAGTCGTGAATGCTTTGCGCGAAACCGCCAATGGTCGCGGGCCGGGCTTTCATCGACATGCCGGTGATGCGTTCAAACAACGTCGCCGACAGGATCAGGTCGGTGCGCTTGCCTGCCTGGTCCAGCAGGTGCGCCCGCACCAGTCGCAGCACCATTTCAAACCCGGTGCCGATCAGCAGGCCAATGGCCAATACCCACAAGGTGGAGGTGGCCTGGTTGGGCACCACGCGGTCGTAGGTTTGCATCACGAACAGCGGCACCATCAAGCCGAGGACGTTGATCAGCAAGCTGGCAAGGATGGCGTCACTGTAGAGCCAGCGGGACAATTTGAGGGTGTCGCGAAACCACGCACTGACCCGCGGCACCAGCGGCGCGCGCAGGTCCTCAAGTTCGTGCCGCGGCCGTGCGAACAAAGCCTGTCCGCTGTAGTCCTGCTCCAACTCTTCACGGCTGACCCATTGCTCGCCACCTTCGGCTTCGCTGGGCAGGATCAGTGCCTTGCCGTCTTCGCCCCACCGGCGCAATACGGCGCAACGGCTGTCTTTGAGAATCAGCAATACGGGCAAGTTAAGCGCCGAAATGGCACTCAACTCGCGGCGCAATACCCGCGCCTGTAAACCTGCGCGTGCGGCGGCGCGGGTCAGCAAGTCCAGGCTCAGGCGCTGCTCGGGCAGCGGCAGGCCAGCGGTCAGGCTGGCTCGGCTGACAGTGGCCCCGTGCACCTGACACAGTATCAACAGACCATCCAACAACGGGTCATCAAAGCTCAGGCGTGGATCTACGCCTTGCCCTATTTCTTGCAAGGTGGTCAAAGGGTTCACTCCAGGCGCTTACTTCATTTCCGGCAAACGGGCATCGCTTTTTACTTCGGTCTGGGCGATAGATTCTGCGGGCATGACAACGTTTTCCTTACGCAGTAATTCCCCCATGTTCGCCAGTACGCGGTACATCGAAAACTCTTCGGTGTAGCGCACTTCGGTGTAGCGGCGGTTGGCGTTGTATACCTCGTTTTCACTGTCGAGCAGGTCAAGCAGGGTGCGCTGTCCCAGGCCGAACTGATCTTGGTACGCCACGCGCACCTTGGCCGATGTTTCAGCGTATTGACGTGCGGTCGGTGTTTGCAGGCGCGCATTGTTCATGGCGTGCCAGGCCAGGTTGAGGTTTTCGTTGAGCATGCGCAGCGCGTTATTGCGGATGTCCATCGCCTGATTGATTTTGTGCGAGTCCGATTTCAAGCGCGCCTTGTCACTGCCGCCCTTGAACAGGTTGTAGTTCATCACCACCCCGGCGCGCCATTCGTTGTCATGGCCTACCTGACCTTGCACGTTATCGTTGGCGCCCACGGCCAGTTCGCCGTCAAAACGCGGGTAAAACGGTGACTTGGCCACTTCGTACTGTTTCTCGGCGGCTTGCACGTCGGCCTGTGCCGACTTCAGGTACGGGTTATTGATCAGCATGCTTTGCTGGGCAGCGGTGAAATTGCCCGGCAGCTCCCCCTTGATCGAGGGCGGCGTTTCCAATTGATCAGGCAGGCGCCCGACCACGCTGAAGAAATTGGATTCGGCGTCGGCCAAGTCCACTTCGGCTGTCTGAAAGTTGTTTTCGGCGAGTGCGCGACGGGCGATGGATTGGTCCTGGTCAGCGATGCTGCCGATGCCGCGTTCGCTGCGCATGCCGATTTGATCGTTTACCCGTAAGTGGGCCTGCAAATTATTTTTGGCCAGGGTCAGCATTTCGCGACGCTTGAGCACTTCGAGGTACACCTCGATGGTGCGCAGTGCCAGGCTCTCGGCGGTGCCCTGCACGTAGTAGGCGCGCGAATTGACCACCGCTTGAGTGCGACCCACTTCGTTGGAGGTGTTGAACCCGTCAAACAGCATTTGCCGCAGGCGCAGTTCAGAGGTCGTGTAGTTCAGCGTTTCCGTGTTGTGGCTGTTCAAACCCCGGGTGTTGGGGTTATCGCTGTAGCCTCGACCGTAGCTGGCGGTCAAATCAACAGATGGATAAAACCCTCCTTTGGCGACGTTGACATCCTCGTTGGCAGACAGGCGATTGTTCTCGCTGGCTTGCAGTTCCGGGTGCGTATTGATGGTGCTCTGGATCGCCTCGGTAATGGACATGGCCTGCGCCTGGCTGCACGCCATGGCCAGTAAAATAGCGCTGCAAAGAGGGTTCAAAACGCGCATGAGGTACTTCTCCCTGAATCAATGATGCTTAGCTGTCGCCAAAAAAATGACGTAATTTTTAGGTCAAACCGTTTCAGGCTTGTAACAACCAAGCTAAGAACATCTTTGGCGCGAGCTAAGAAGCATTTCTCATAAGTATTAGTCCGAAAAAAACTTATGACTTCTTTAGGATCCGAGACACAGTTCTCACTGAAAAGCCCGTATTTCGCTTTTTTCAGGGCGTTTTTTAGGGTCTTAAAAGTTCAAAACTATTTTTCGGATGTGCAGCAAATGGGCTTGGAAGGGTGGCTGGGTCAGCGGTGAAAAAATGTCAACTAATTGACTGATGGCAATTTGACCGCTGTTTTTGTTGGGTTTTTAAGCGGGTTGTGCAGGCCAAATGATTTAAACCGGCCACGTTTTTTGCCATCGCGCGCTATTGATCCAGCCTCCCTGCCTGAGCTTTTGCATGTCCTCGTGATCACACAGGCCGAATGCGCTCGGCAGCAGAGGGAATGGACATGGCTAGTTTGATCGGTGTCGTTAGCAACGTGGTTGGCCAGGTAGTTGCGATTGCCAGTGATGGTTCCCGCCGAGTGCTGATTGAAGGTGATCGTGTGTTTGCCGGTGAGCAACTGGAGACGGGCACTGCGGGTGCGGTGGCAATCCATTTGCAAGGAGGTGGTGGTGAGCTGACCATGGGCCGCGAAAGCACCATGACCCTGTCCTCTGCATTGCTGAGCCCAAACCCGGCATCCCACGTTGATTCCCCTGAAACGTTGACCCCCAGCGAAGCCCAACTGACAGACGTTGAAAAACTCCAGGCGGCCATCGCGGCAGGCGAAGACCCGACCCAAGTGGCTGAAGCAACTGCCGCTGGTCCGGCGGCCACCGGTGCGCCAGGTGGTCAAGTGGGTGGCGGGCACACCTTTGTGCTGCTTGAAGAGGTGGCAGGTCGCGTTGACCCGATCATTGGTTTTCCGACCGCTGGGTTCAATGGTATTCCCGAATTCGTTGAGGAGCGGGTGATTGGCCTGCGCGATGACGACGATGGCGCGCTTGTGCCGCCACCGGTCGTCGTGCCTCCCGATAACCCTGTCACCTTGACCGGCCTGTCGGTGGAAGGCGGCGAGTTGACGCTGAGTGAAGCCAGTCTGGCGCTGGGTTCGGCCAGTAACCCGGCGGCCCTGACGCAAAGCGGCACCTTCAGCGTGTCTGCGCCTGATGGGCTTTTGACTTTGAATGTCGGCGGCATAACGGTGGTCAATGGCTCAGTTGCGAGCGGTGTAGGTCAATCCATCACCACCGGCTTGGGCAATACATTGACCATTACGGGCTACAACCCGACGACTGGCGTTGTCAGTTACAGCTACACCCTCAACGGCAATGACACACATCCTGCGGGGCAGGGCGCCAACAGCCTGAGCGAACATTTCTCAGTTATCGCCACCGACAGTAATGGCAGCACCGCCACCAACAGTCTGGACATCAACGTGGTCGATGACGTGCCCACGGCGGTTAACGACAGCAACGCGGGGGTGGCGTCCGAAACTCAACTGACGCTCAGTGGCAGCGTACTGACCAACGATAGTCAGGGTGCAGACCGTGTAGCGACGGGGCCTGTGACGGCGGGTACTTTTACGGGCACATACGGCACGTTGACCCTGGCCGCAGACGGTACTTATACCTACACGCTGAACCCTCAGGATGCTGATTTTCTGGCCCTCAAAGGCGGGGGTAATGGCACCGAAACCTTCAGTTACACCCTGACTGACTCAGACGGTGACAGCAGCACGGCCAACCTGGTGCTCAACATCCACAACAACGACGATACGGTGAGTATCGTCCCCGGCATCAATGGCAACCTCACGCCGCTCAATGAGGCTCACTTGCCCACCGGCTCCGCCCCCGATGCCGCCGCGCTGACTCAGCAAGGCTCTTTCACGATCAACGCGCCCGATGGTTTACAGAGTTTGTCTGTGGGCGGCATTAACGTGATCAGCGGCGGGGTGGTCAGCGGTGTCGGCCAGTCCATCACCACTGGCCTGAACAACACGCTGACAGTCACCGGTTACGATGCCACCACGGGTATCGTCACTTACACCTACACACTTAACGGCAATGACTCGCACGCAGCGGGCAATGGCGCAAACGTGTTGGGTGAACAATTCAGCGTCATAGCCACCGATACCAATGGCACCACCGGCACCAGTACGCTGATCGCCAACGTGATCGACGATGTGCCCACGGCGGTCAATGACAACAACGACGGCATTGCCTCGGAAAGCAATCTGCAACTCACAGGCAACGTACTGACCAACGATGTTCAGGGCGCCGACCGCGTTGGCGCTGGGCCGATCACGGCGGGTACGTTTACCGGGACCTATGGCACCTTGGTGCTGGCCACTGACGGTACTTATACCTACACCGTGCATTCGACCGATCCTGCCTTTTTGGCCCTCAAAGGCGGCGGTAATGGCACCGACACCTTCACCTATACCCTGACCGACTCGGACGGTGACGCCAGCACCGCGCAACTGGTGCTGAACGTTCACAACAACAATGATCCGGTGGTCTTGACCGGGCTGGACGTGGGGGGTGGCGAGCTGACCCTGTATGAAAGCAATCTGCCTGCGGGCAGTACACCCGTGGATGCCAAAGGGCCATTGACCCAGTCGGGCACGTTCACCGTCACCTCGCTCGATGGCCTGCAAAACTTGAGCGTCGGCGGTATCGACATCATCAAGGACGGCGTCATCAATACGGGTGTGCAAACCATCAGCACCGGGCTGAACAACACCTTTACCGTCAACGGGTACAACCCGGTGACGGGCGTTGTTTCCTACAGCTACACACTTACTGGCGCGGATCAGCATCCGGCAGGCGACGGCACCAACAGCGTGAGTGAACAGTTTGCTGTCGTTGCCACCGATGTCGATGGCAGCACTGCCACGGGAACGGTAGACGTCAATATCGTCGATGACGTGCCGAGCGCGGCAAATGATACCGGCGGCCTGATCGAAGGCGGCACCTCGACCCTTAACGTACTGACCAACGATGTGTTGGGTGCAGACGGCGCGACAGTGGTCGCCATTAAAGCGGGCAGCAACGCCGCAGTCACCGTCACCAGTGGCGGCAGCACCGTGATCAACGGCACCTACGGCACGCTGACCATCTCGGCAGATGGCACGGCGGTGTACAAAGGCACACCGAATCTGGTGACTACACCGACGGCCACTGACACCTTTACCTACACCATTCGCGACGGTGACGGCGATCAAAGCACCGCCACGGTGACCTTCACCCTGACCGACAGCGGTTTGAAAGTGGTCAGCGATGCGCAAGCCACGGTGTTCGAAAACGCGCTGGATTTGGTCAAGGATGGCGCCGATCTGGCGCAAGGCACCGTCACTGGCAGCACCCCGGATTCAACCGCTGAGACGGTCACTGGCAACCTGACCGCCAACACCTCGGGCGGTTCGGGCGCACTGACCTTCGTACTTTTGAGTAATACAGCGGGCGCCTATGGCCAAATTCAACTGAATGCCAACGGCCAATACACCTACACCCTGACCTCGGCGCCAAAAACCACACCGGGTGCTGATAACGGCGCCAATGTGATTGATGGCCAAGAAAGTTTCACTTACCAAGCCACCGACGCGCTGGGCAACACCACCACCGGCACGATCAAAATCAGCATCGTCGACGATGTGCCGCAGGCCACCAACGACACTGGCACCCTGATCGAAGGCGGCACCTCGACCCTTAACGTACTGGCCAATGACATTCTCGGCGCAGACGGCGGGGCGGCAGGCGGCGCAGTGGTCGCCATTAAAGCGGGCAGCAACGCCGCAGTCACCGTGACCAGTGGCGGCAGCACCGTGATCAACGGGACCTACGGCACGCTGACCATCTCGGCAGATGGCACGGCGGTGTACAAAGGCACACCGAATCTGGTGACTACACCGACGGCCACTGACACCTTTACCTACACCATTCGCGACGGTGACGGCGACCAAAGCACCGCTACGGTGACCTTCACCCTGACCGACAGCGGTTTGAAAGTGGTCAGCGATGCGCAGGCCACGGTGTTCGAAAATGCGCTGGATCTGGTCAAGGATGGCGCCGATCTGGCGCAAGGCACCGTCACTGGCAGCACCCCGGATTCAACCGCTGAGACGGTCACTGGCAACCTGACCGCCAACACCTCGGGCGGTTCGGGCGCACTGACCTTCGTACTTTTGAGTAATACAGCGGGCGCCTACGGCCAAATTCAACTGAATGCCAACGGCCAATACACCTACACCCTGACATCGGCGCCAAAAACCACACCGGGTGCGGACAACGGCGCCAACACCGTGGCCGGTCTGGAGAACTTCACCTACCAGGCCACCGACGCACTGGGCAACACCACCACCGGCACGATCAAAATCAGCATCGTCGACGATGTGCCGCAGGCCACCAACGACACCGGCACCCTGATTGAAGGCGGCACCTCGACCCTTAACGTACTGGCCAATGACACCCTCGGCGCAGACGGCGGGGCGGCAGGCGGCGCAGTAGTGGCGATTAAAGCTGGTAGCAACGCGGCGGTGACCGTGACCAGTGGCGGCAGCACCGTCATCAATGGCACCTACGGCACGCTGACCATCTCGGCGGATGGCACGGCGGTGTACAAAGGCACACCAAACCTGGTGACTACACCGACGGCAACTGACACCTTTACCTACACCATCCGCGACGGCGACGGCGACCAAAGCACTGCCACGGTGACCTTCAACCTGACTGACAGCGGTTTGAAAGTCGTCATTGATGCGCAAGCCACGGTGTTCGAAAACGCGCTGGATTTGGTCAAAGATGGCGCCGATCTGGCGCAAGGCACCGTGACTGGCAGTACGCCAGCGTCAACCGCTGAAACCGTGACGGGCAACCTGACCGCCAACACTTCGGGCGGTTCGG
>NZ_LLWJ01000055.1:0-94278 GCF_001529285.1 Pseudomonas sp. TAA207
TCTGGCACCCGCTATCACCTCAAGGCCACCTTGGCCCCCGCCGCCTTCGACTGGAAAGCCCCGCTGTGCCCCAAACCGCGCATCGACGGCCCGCAAACCGCCACTGTGGTCGGCCCGTCCGGCGAAGAAATCTTCTGCGACAAGTGGGGCCGGGTCAAAGTCAGCTTCCCGTGGGACCGCGCCAGCCAGCACAACGAACACAGCTCCTGCTGGATCCGCGTCGCCCAAGGCTGGGCGGGCACCACCTGGGGCGCGATGGCGATACCGCGCATCGGTCAGGAACTGATCGTCCAATACTTCGACGGTGACCCCGACCAACCAATCGCCACCGGCCGCGCCTACCGCGAAGCCAACCTGCCGCCCTACGAACTGCCCAAACACAAAACCCGCATGACGATTAAAAGCCAGACCCATAAAGGCGATGGCTTCAATGAGCTGCGATTTGAGGATGAAAAGGGCGTGGAAGAGATCTACGTCCATGCCGAGAAAGATCAGAACATCCACGTCAACCACAACGAAACCACGTTTGTGGGCAATGACCGCAGTGAACGGGTTGACCACAACGAAACCGTCTCCATCGGCGACCACCGCACCGAGGATGTCGGCAAAAACGAAACCATCCAGATCGGCGCCAACCGCAGCGTGACCATCGGCGGCAACAAGACCGAAACCATCGCCCTGGCCAAAGCCGAAACCATCGGGCTGGCCAAGGCACTGACCATCGGCGCGGCGTACCAGCGAACTGTCGGGGGAGGCATGAATACCACGGTGGGTCTTAGTCAGAGTGAACAGGTCGGTATCAACAAAACTGAATACGTCGGTAACCGTTATTCGATTGAGGTTGGAGACGAGTTTGAGATTGCGGTAGGCAAGTCCAGTTTGCTCATGAAGGCCGATGGCACGATCACTCTCAACGGCTACACCTTCGATTTTAGTGCCTCGGGGCCAGTCAATATCAGCGGCGCCGAGGTGGACCTGAATATCAAGTTGGTTGAGCACGATAGCGCGGTGCATATCAAGAGGCTTCCCCTTGAGTTGCACTATACCTACGCCGATTTGAAGCCTGAGGTTGGGGCTCCATACCGGGTGGAGTTTGACGACGGCACGATCACAGCTGGCTCTCTCGACGAACAAGGCTCAGCACGTCTGGAGAATCCGTCAGGCACGGGTGTTGTCTATTTCGGTTACGACACCCGTGATCCCTTTCCCCTTACCGTGCAGGCCAAAAACAGCCTGGCAGGTTTTGTACCCGGCACGCCAGAGGAGGCAGAGCGAGCCATAGAGCGCTACCGCCAACAAGAGAACGAATATCGGAAAAACCACTACTTCTACGATGAAGTCACCGTTCCCGGGGCGTTCGGTGTGGATTACGACGACATGGTCGAGAGTTATGTCTATGCCAATGATCCCGTCAGTGATGAGGCTGCGCCTTCGACCCCGGGTGAGCACGAGCAAGTACCTTTGAGAGACGGGCCGGAGGACCAAACATGAGTCAGTCCGGCATTTCTCAACTGGAACAAGACACCTTTTTACAGATCCTCAACTGGGTTGAAGAGGTGGTCGAGGGCAAGGGGGCTTCCTTGGCGCAGATGATGGTCAGCACCGTGCTGGGGCTGATTCCCTTCGTCGGCCAGGCGGTGGATGCCTACAACATTTTGCGCGGCCTTTATCACCTCACGCGCACCCCGGACAGTAACGAACATTGGCTGGATCTTGTGCTGTCGCTGATCGCGCTGGTGCCAGGGTTCGGTGATGCGCTGAAAAACGTCTGCAACATGCTGCGTCACGGCAAGGCCATGGGGCGGATTCTGGACAGCTTGCCGCGTCATGTTCGCGGCGACATCGAAACCTGGTTCCGTACCCTTGACTGGGCGCGTTATACCGCAGAAATGGTTCAGAACCTCGACGCGATTCTGCAGGGGCTGATCAACATGCTCAGCCGCAGCCTGAGCAGTTGGGCGCTGGGGCGTAAAGGGGTGCAGCAACTCATCACCCAGTTGAGCCAACTGCAAGCAATAGCCGGGCGCAAACTCACCGAGGCGATGGGCACCCTGAAACGTGCCCATCAAAAGTCCCTGGCCGATCCTTTGCCCAGCACCACCGCCCGTACACCCGCCGCGCCGGGGGCGCCCAAGTTGCCTGCCCCCAACAGCCAGGCCAGCGGCAATGTGGCCACGCCCACCGCCGGAACCCGACTCCCTGCTCAGGGGCGGGTCACGGCCCAGCAACGCCAGAGCGAACGTTCCACCCAGCGCCCGCATCAGATCAGCGTGTCGGGCGAACACATCACTGATTACTACTTCGTCAAACGCCAACGCCGCCGAAGCAAAATCAACCATAACGGCAAGCTCTACGAAATGAGCCAGCCGGGGCACCGTGGCATCGACCATGTGTGGCACAGCGGGGCGTTGCCGCTGGGTTACCGGATCAGCGACACCAAGGGCACGGGCGGCGCGTTCCATAAATTGGAAACCGCCAGAGCGGTATTCGCCGGGCTGGAATACGGCATAGATGCCTATTTGGGGATGGAAGACGAAAAGCGCGTGGAGCGTGCGGTCAACAAGCCCACGGTGGGGGATGGGCGGCAACTGAGCCATAAGTGGGTGGCGGCGAAGATCGAGGGGGCTGGGATAACTGAAAGCCACTATCTGCAGTTAACTCGCGAGATCAAGGCGTGGGAGGGAGTGGATTTCAAACTCGGTGCGGAAACTCACTTCGAAGACGGTAAGGCTACCCGGCAACTGGTGAAGTGCCCCTACGACCGCAGTTTGATCACCGTGGTTGGCCCTAACCACAACTTGCATGATCGGGCTAAAGGCCCGGTCACGCCTAAATGCTGTAAAGCCGCAGTGTCACACCAGATTGCTACCGAGTTCGTTTTGCCTACCCAGATGCTAATCAAATGAGTGATGTCATGAAAAATCTCCCTATGCCAGATTGGCCCCGCTGGTTCAGTTGGAAGATCACTGAAGTTGATTTCGAAGTGCGTCGTGAGCACTACGTGCGTTATGAGAATTACGTGATTAATTTCGACGATAACGTGAAGCGAATGATCATGATTACGACGGATTTGCCCAAGCATCGTGAGCGCGCCAAGCCTGGTGGTTTGATGACTTCTACGCGACGTCGCCTCTGGGACACTCTCGACTGGCTCAACCTGCAATATTCCGCCGGTGCTCCGGTGGAGCAATTAGCTGAGGTCTGGCCTTACTCGCTTGAATGGGCAGAAGAATATGGTCACTTCGATGCCCTGTTCGATCAATCGCCCGAAGCGGGTAACTACATGGCCCCACACGCGGCCTTGCGTACCGAGGAGTACTGGATCGTTGCCCTGCGCCTGACCTGTTTTGGCCTGCTCAGTGGTTATGCGCACTGCATGCCCAGGGTGATGGCATTTCTGGATTACGCCAATGAATTGATGGGCGTGCGTGACGGTTTGCTGGAGCGCCTGGTGCGCCCGTTTGTACCGGATCGCGGCACGCCGCCGGACAGCTGTACCCGGCACTTGCCGTATCGAAAATTGCTCAAGGTGTTCAGCAGCGTTCCGGCCAACCGCCCTGAGATGCTCAAAACCTATCTGGACGAGTGGTACCACGCCAGTCGCCGCGAGCCTTATATCGATAGGCATGAACGGGGCGGCTTTAGTCATTTCGGCTACTGGTCCTGGGAAGCAGCGGCGGTGACCTGGTTATTGCGCATCGACGACAGCAGCTACCGCGACATGCCGTTCTACCCCAAAGATTGGGCTGATTTTGCCCGGCACTACCCGCCACCGCCGCTTGAATCGATCCGGCGCAACGCAGACATCTGCCCGCAAAGTGGTTGGTGGTGGAGCGACGCGAGTAGTGATTCTCTGCGCCGTTTCGAGGAGGGGGAGATTTTCCCGGATGCAGGCACCGCCCGCGGCATCACGGTGTGGTACTGGGCGCTCGACCAGCGCAGGGAAGGCTGAGGTCATGCCAGATCCTGGACTTATCAATCTTTAACACCACCCATTTGATTAGCCGTTAGCGGGCATAGCCTGAGCAAGGGCGTCGGAGTTGTACATGCTGAAATTCTGGAGTTACATCAAGCGTTGGGGGATGCCGATGCTGCGCCAATTCAACAGCGCAGCACCTGTGTTGATCGTTTTGGCGGTGGTGTTTGCCTTGGCCGGGATCTGGTGGTTGGGGCCGCAGTGGGTGTGGCGCGAACATCAGCCGCTGGCCGAGTGGCACATGCGAGTGGTCGCCAGTGTGTGGGTACTGCTGGTGCCTATGGTGATTTGGGCATGGTGGAGTCGGCGCCGTTATCAGCAGTGGCAAGCCGAGCGTCAACACGAGGCCGCGGTAGAGGCCGATCCCTGCCTGCCGTATGTTGAGGCGCAGGAGCGGGCGTTGGACCACAGCCTGGCCAGCTTGCTGGACAACATGGAGCATCGTCGCTCCCTGTACCAATTGCCGTGGTACGTGGTGCTGGGGGAGGAGAATGCTGGCAAGACCAGCCTCATTACCCGTTCCAATCAAAGCTTCTCACTCTCTCATGTGGCCAAGGCCGGGGCTCGCGCCTATCACGACGAGACCTTGGCGTACACCGTGGATTGGTGGATTGGTCATGAAGCGGTGTTGATTGACCCACCGGGGGAGTTCGTCACTCAGCCAGAGGGGCTGCCGAGTACAGACCCGGTTGATACGAGCGGATCGGTGAAGCCGTGCGTTGATAAAAAGAAGCCGGTGCTGCCGGCAGGCACGCATCCACGGCTGTGGCTGCATCTACTCGACTGGCTGAGCCGCAACCGCAGCCGACGGGCATTGAACGGGGTGGTGCTGGTGGTCGACCTCCAGGCCTTGCTCACACAACGTGCGGAACAACGCAAGGCGCTGGCCACGGTGCTGCGCACACGGGTCTATGAACTGACCCGGCAACTGGGCACGCGCTTGCCGCTGTACGTGGTGCTGAGCAAGCTCGATCTGCTGGAAGGCTTCGAAGAGTTCTTCGCCCGTTTGCCACGTTCAATGCGTGAAGACTTGTTGGGCTTTACCTTCAGCCTGCAAGGCGTAGAAGACTTTGATGCATGGTTGGCAGAGCTCAGAACACGCTTCGACCGTTTTGTAGAGCAGTTGAATGATCAGGTACTCGACAGCCTGAGTGAATCGCGTGCGCAGGAGGAGCGGGATCGTTTGCTGGCCCTGGTGGGGCAGTTGTCGGGATTGCGCCCGGCGTTGTTCAGTTTTCTCACCGAAATGCTGGGCAGTGATCGCTTCACAACCCCGGCCCTGGTGCGTGGAGTGTATTTATCTTCGGTCTACCAGCAGGGGGAACTGAGCAACGCCTTTGTCCGTGAAGCCGCGTTGCCACATGGTCTGAAGGCGCCACCACCGGAGGCGAAACCAGCCGGGGGCACGCTGATCTATTTCGCCCAGCATCTGTTCCAGCGCATCATTTATTCCGAGGCGGGACTGGCAGGCGATAACGTCAAGGTGACACAGAGCAAACGCCGTTTGCTATTGGCCGGTTCCCTCGTGGCGGCTTTGGGCGGGGTTCTGGTGGTTGGCGGATGGCAGTTCTACTTCGGTATCAATCGCGATAAGGCTGATACCGTCTTGCTCAAAAGTCGGGAGTTCAGTGCGCGGGATATCGACAGCCGGGTGGATGTCACCGGTCGTAATCTGTTGCCATCGCTGGATCAGATACGGGATGCGGTGGCGGTCTACGGCGACTACCGTCACGCTTGGCCTCTGCTGGCCGAGATGGGGCTGTATCAAGGCCGGGCGATTGGGCCGATGGTGGATGCGGCCTACCTCAATCTGCTGTCCAGGCGCTTTCTACCGGCCATTGCCGGTGGCGCCATGAATGTCATCGATACCGCACCGCCAGGCAGTAGTGATCAGCTGGCGGCGCTGCGCGTGTACCGGATGATCGAAGAGCGAAAGAACCGCCGTCCAGAGATGGTCAAAGAGTGGATGGCGAGCCAGTGGCAGCGTGCCTATCCCGGACAAGGCCAAGTGCAGGCTGATCTGATGCGACATCTGGATTATGCGTTGCAGTACGCCGATGCTGACTTGCCCCAGTACCAAGGTCGAGTAGCCGAAGTGCAACAGGCGTTGCGCAAAGTGCCTCTGGCGCAGCGTGTGTATGCACGCATGAAGGAGGACGCTCAAGAACGCTTGCACGCCTCGTTGGACTTGCGTAACGAGGTTGGGCCAGCGTTCGACATCGTCTACCAGCCGCTGGCAAATGGCGGTGAGTCTGCCCATGACTCAGAACTGACGCTCGCGTCGTTGCTAACCGCCAAGGGTTTTCGCGATTATTTCGAGGCCAATACCTCTCAGGTAATTGAACTGGCGATGATTGACGCCTGGGTGCTGGGCGAGCGCCAAAAGCTCGACTACTCCGAGGAAGATCGTAAAGTGCTAACCGAACGTGTGCGCACACTGTATAGCGCCGATTACGTGGACAGTTGGCGGCGCGCGCTGAACACGATGGCCGTCACTGACTTCCGTGACTTGGCCCATGGTGTGGCCGTGCTGGAGCAAGTCACCGGACCTGCCGCACCTTTACGCCGTTTGTTGGAAAGCGTGCGCGACAATACGGTGATCTACCCGCCACTCGCGGCGGCAGTTGCCTCGCTACCTGCGGTTGAGACCACACAGGGGCTGTCTGATGAGGCGGGACAACGCCAGGCGGCGGGGATTCGACGTGCCTTTTCCGGGCTGTCCGATCTGCTTACGGATAAAGGCGAACGTGCGTCTTACTATGATGAGACCCAACAAGCGATCCTGGCGGTCTACGACTACGCCAAAGCCGTGCAAGACCAGCCGGATCGAGGCAAGGCTGCGCTCAACGCTGTACTCAAGCGGTTTTCGCTGAACGGTTCTGATCCGATTGCCACCTTGCAGCGGGTCGCCACGGGCCTGCCCGAACCGCTGAGTCAGCAAGTCAGGCACCTGGCGGATCAAACCTCACAGGTACTGGTGTATGAAGCCTTGCGCGAACTGGAAAAGCGCTGGGATACGCAGATCTATAGCTTCTACCAGCAACGGTTGGCCGGGCGCTATCCGTTTACGGGCAGTACGGTGGATGCATCCTTGGACGACTTTGAAGCCTTCTTCGGGCCGCAAGGTCGCTTGCAGACGTTCCAGGATCAGTACTTGAACGTATTTATCAAGGATAACCTGGACGCTTTGTACTCCAGCCAGCGTGGCGAATATCTGGTACGCACGGATGTACTCACTCAACTGGAAACGGCCCAGCGTATTCGCGACACCTTCTTCAACCAGCGTGGAGCCCTCAGTGTGCAGATGACGCTGGAGCCGCTGGCCCTGAGCGGCAATCAGCGCAGCAGCCTGCTCAGCAGCGATGGCCAGTTGATCCCTTACAGTCACGGTCCCAGCCAGAGCATCGGTTTGATCTGGCCGAACGTGCTGGGGGATGCGAGTGGGAGTCGGTTGACCTTGGTTAACGGCGCCGGCAACAGCGTCAGCCTCGGCTACCGCGGTCCGTGGTCGCTGTTTCGTTTGCTCAACCGGGGCCAACTCAATAGCCGCACTGCGATCAGCGTTGATCTGAGTTTTGTCGCTGGCGATGGCATGATGCGCTACCGGATCAGCGCCGAGAAAGCCAACAACCCGATCACCCAGCGCAGTTTCGAGGGTTTCGTATTACCGCGCACCCTGTTGCAGGACCGGCTGAAGGCGGGGGTGGGGGAGGTCACGCAGCGTTAAAAAACAGGCGGGGGCGTTAATGGACAAGGTTCAGACGCTGAGCGATGCAGCTCAAGCGCTGGAGAACAGTTGCCGCTCCCGGTTCCGCAACGTAACTGCGTACCACGGATTCACATCGGTATCGGCGTAGCGCGACACCCTCGCAGCCGAGTCAGGGCCGTGCGACAGAAAAGAGCGCCAGTGTTCCTGGAGCCAACGACTCGTGGGCAAACTCAAGGGGTAGTTGAACGCGGGGGTTGGATGTGCAGTGGCCTGCGTTGTTGCCGCTGACCCTGTTGCGCCAGCGGTGTCGGGCTTACTTCGTGCACGTCAGCCTTGAGTACTTTGGCGGATCCAGAAGAATGCCCGGTGTCATGAAGGTTGAGCAGTTGAACACGCGTCCCTTGGCCGTGGTGGCCTTGAAAGTCAGTTCGGCACCGCCGAGGAAATCCTCCTTGCCTTTGGTTACAGGCCCCATGGTCAATTCATCGGTCGAAGCAAGCCCGATCGCTTCGGCGGTAACTTTGTGGAGTTGCAGCACGTTAGGGTTGCTGGCGCAGGCTGCCAATGCGCTGGTTAGTAGCAGCACAAGCGCGGCTCGGGAGGTCGTTGTCATGGTAGTGATTCCTTGGACATGATCGGTGGCAGTCTCTTTTCTCGCACAGAGGCTGAACTTTTCGTGATGGAGTGGGGTTTTTGCCCTACGGCGTGCGGAGTCTAGGAACGTCAATTTGCCTTCACAATGGGTTGGAAAAAATCAGGAGCAGGCTGACCGCTGACGGCGTTAATGCCTGACGGGCTTTTCCTACAAGTGCGACGTTGGTCCTGGTTTTAACGAAGCCAGCAGTCCAGATTTTCCACGGTCTGTGGATCCCACCCATGCGCGGGAGTCCACAGGCAGTGGAGCAAAGATTGACGCGTTGAGACCTGGACAGCCGCACGACACTCTTGCGCCGTGCCGGGGAGGAGGTCTGAGTGAAAGGCTTTTGGTCTTGGAAACGCTTTTGCTTGCGGGACTGGCCAAGCAGGAGGTTATTTTTCTTGGCGTAAGAACGTAAGCGGTTTCACTTGAGTCTGCATATAGCTGTGCGCAGCAGGAGTGGGCGCGCTGAGCATGACCAGTACGTTCAACACGTTGAGCTGGAGGTCGATTGAGCCTGAAAAGGACAAGACAGCAGTGTTCGAGCGTATGAGCGCTGCCAAACTGACCGATTGCAATGCAAGGCCATCGGTCTGGGCATTGATGTCGGTAAAACCGCAAACCTCAGTCTCGCCCTTATCCAAAAGCAGACTGCCGGTCACGTAGCCCCAATCATGCTGGTCGCACGCATGCACGCCTAGATCCAGGCGGCTTCCATCAGCGGCCAGCCAGACGCCGCTTAGACGGTCCTTAATCTCTGGCAGTGACGATGCCTGGACAGGCAGGCACTTGTCTGGTTTGTGGGTAACCCTGTGGTAGGTCAGCTTATCGAGGTAGGTTCCTGCGTCGGCAAGTCCTGGAAAGCCGCTGCTGGCAACCAGCAGGTGCGACAGCACCAAGGTATCCTCACCCTTCACTCGGTAGAGTTGTCCGCATAATCCTGAGGTCCAGTTCCAGCTGGGGTCAGGCGAACCTTTGTCTAACGAATGCCATTCGATGGCCAGTGTTATCGGACAACCGTGGTCCTGTTGGGCGTCGGCAAGCACTTGATAACCGCTGAGCGGGTATTTTCCAGTGGAGCCAGTCGAGGATTCATAGCTGCCAGAGAGTCGACTTCCTTGCGCGGTGAGCGTCATGATCGAGCCGTAGTCATTCCTCCAGATGCCAGCCGCGGACATGGGTATAAGTGGCACTTGAGCCTTGGGTGCGCAGTCAAGTGTTGGCTTTTCGCAGGCGAGCAGCCTGGGCGCGGTATCGAATGGGCGCGAAGACGATCGTGTGATGATTTTGGGTCCGTCCGGGCGGTTGTAGAGCCATACGCCAACGGGAGCCAATGAAAACTCCCCGGGACGGCATTGCTTGACCCGGTATTCATAAACGGTATAGCAATGCTCCATGACCACCGAACCGACCAGCACAAGATCGGCCAGTCCAAGTGGTTCAAATTGAGGCAGTGTTTGGCCTTTGTCAGGCCCTTCTTCGATTAATACGTGATAAAGGTCAGCCCCGAGAGTGATCTCACCATCAGCAAAGCCGAGTACTACATCCGGGCACCCACCTTGAGCGATCCGCTCCAGAGTCTGGCGCATAAGTCGGTCGTCGCCTTTGAACCGTGAGGAGCCGGAGTCCAGAGCAAAGGTGATGTCCTGCGCCAACACAACGCCACCGACCGAGTAGGTGGTCAAGGGTGTGGACCAAATGTACTCCACGCCAGGCACCTTGCTGTAGAGCGCCCAGGGCAGGAATAGATGCGGGCCTTGGGTCTTGCTGGTATCGACAGATGCGAACTGGCACTGGCCTTGCCCTGAAACGCGATCCCAATCGAAAGCGATGAAAGGTTGTTTGGGGTCAATTTTCCCGGCGTTCATCAGCGCTTGGAACACGAAGGAGCTGCGACTGTCGACATAGGCGCTGCTACTAGGTAAGCCAATGCCTCCGTCCCAGTCCAATTGGTGGAACTGTGCACCGGCATAGTCACTTGCCAGCAGAAGCTGGCTGGCCAGCGTCGTCTGGTTGAGTGTCAGCACGTCATCCCCCGACTCGACCTGCAGGGTCCCCCACGGTCCGAAGCTATAGGGTCTTTGCAAGCAGTCGGTAAAGCTGAAACTGCTGGAGGCCTGATAGTCAAAGCGCCCGCCGCTGGAGTGCTGGCAGCGATCCGGTGCGCAGAGGGTGGAGGTTACCCATGTGATGTTGGTGCCAGAGTCCAGCGCCAGTTTCAACGGTTGCTTGGGTGTGCCGATGTGTATGGTCGTGTACCACGGGGTAGCGCCGTTGTTCTGATAAGGGCCGCGATGCATGGTGAGGGTCAGCCCCTTCACCTGTGGGTCTTTGTCCATAGTGAGTTCCGTCTCTGGTCAGGGGGGTGTCATGTTTTGAAGGGTTTGTTGAAGCCGCTGGGGCCGTGGGCATCCCTGCTTCAACCGCTATTCAAGCGCATTCCCCCGCAACCAGAATGTCAGTGGCTACCGATCCAATGTGTGTGAAATAGCGTTTGGGCCCATGTCATTCCAGGGTTTTGCCTTCGGTTTCGGGAATGAACAGTGCCAGCAATACGGTCATCAACATGAAGGTATTGATGAAGGTGGTGGTGATGTTGAACGATGCGCCATAGGCCACCAGCATGCCGATCAGGGAGGGGGCCAGGATGTTGGCGACGCGCTGGGCCACAATTGCCCAGCTGTAACCAATGGTGCGCAGCCGTGTGGGGTAAAGCTCGGCAATCCACGTGCCCCACACACCCCAGGCACCCAGACTAAAAAAGGCCAGGGCGAAGTTGCTCAGGTAGAGCATTTCCAGCGTTTGCGAGTTGGCAAAGCCATAGCCGGCGATCACCGACGCGCTGATGAAGCCTACGATGATGCGCTTGCGGCCATACCGATGGGTCAGCCAGGATGCCGCGATATACCCGGGAATCATGCACAGCGCCGACAGGGCAATAAAACCATAGCTTTGAGGCAGGTTCAGGCCGCGTTGCTGCAATAAGGTCGGTAGCCAGGTTTGCAGCCCCCAGTAGCCCCACGAGAACGTGAAGTTAACCAGTATTTGCAGCGCGCTGATCTTGAGCAGTGCAGGCTCGAAAATCTCGCGATGCTGGCCGCGACCGGCCTGTTTTACGTGCAGTTCACAGTGCGCAGGCACCTGCACGGCGCCGCGACTGAGACGGGCAATCACGGCGCGTGCCTGAGTCTGGCGGCCAACACTGGCAAGCCAGTACGGTGACTCCGGTACCCAGCGTGCCACCACCAGCGCCCACAGACCGCCAAGCGAACTTACGGCAATCACGGTGCGCCAACCATAAGGCATCAACCACAGCGTTGCGCCCAGTGCCAGCAGCATACCGATGGGCCAGCCCGACGCCAGATACACCGTCAATGCACCGCGCTGGCGCACCGGCAGCAGTTCCTGATAATGGGCGAAGGTCACCACCATCATGCCCACCGCCGCAACGCCGGACAGCAGTCGCAGCGCGTACAAAGTGGTGTAGTCCGGTGCAAATGCGCTGACCAGCGACACCAGGCCGTAACTGGTCAGACTCCAGATGACTGCGCCCTTGCGGCCGATCCGCTCGGCCAACTTGCCCCACACCAGTGAACCCAGCAGCATGCCGATAAACATGGCACCAATCAGATGCCCTACGGCCAGTGCATCCAGATTGAAATCCGTGGCGATCAGCGGTGCGGTATAGACGATGATCATCATCTCCCAGGCCTCGATGGCGAAGACAAAGAACAGCGCCAGGCAACATTTGAGATGCTCGCGGGTCAAGGGGACATCATGAAAAACATCACCAACCTGACGGCTTTGATGCGCCGGATGATCGGACAGTGGCAGGGTGTCGCTCATGAGAATGTGATCCCGGTGAGGGAGGTGGCATTGGGCCGCCTCGCGGTTTAAGGGCTAGGCGTCTACGCGGTTACCGATGGGTACGGGGGCCTGAAACAGACCGAACGCATCGATCTGCGATTCAGGTGGCGGTTCGCAACTGCCAACGCGACTTGGCGACCATCCAAAGCGTCGCTTCATCCCCGCCAATGCCTCGGCCATTTTAAAGGCCGCCATGACCGGGTCGATGACGGGTACACCGACTTCGCGCTGGACTTGTTCGAAGAAACCGAACTCGATGGTGCAGCCCAAAATGATGGCTTCGGCCCCGTCTTCCTCAACAGCCAGAAAGGCTTGTTCAATGATGCGCCGCCGGGTGAGGGCGGGGTCTTTCTGGAATTCGTCGACGCCCATGCCCAGTGCGCGCATGGAGGCCAGTCGGTCAGTGGCACCGTAGCCGCGTACACGCTCGCGCATCTGTTCCATCCATTTGTTGCGCCCGACAATGATCGAGAAGCGGTTGGCCAATTGCGCGGCCACCTGCAAGCTCGCCTGGCAGGGTCCGATGACCAGACAGTTGCCGGAAATTTCCCGCGCGTCTTGCAGCGCCGGGTCGTAGAAACAGCCGATCACCAGGGCATCAATGTTTTGTTGTGCGCAGTCACGCGCGACACGGATGGTTCGCTCGTAGGTCAGAGCCTCAAAGGTCCGGTATTCGAGGTGCGTCGGGCTGGGCTTCATGTCAAAGGACACAACCTCAATGCGGGTGGAGGGCTGTTTGATCCCATGCAGCAAGTTGGCGATTGGCGCGTCAAAGGTGGGGTAGCCAATCGGGTTGAGCCAACGCACCGAGACCGGCTCATCGTGCGGCGGGCATGTGGGGTCTGTCGCAGTTTTCATTCGGTGTGTCCTTGGAGGAGGTGGACTGAATGCTTAGAAGAATTTCACCAGTGCCATGGTCAGTTCATTGGAGTGGGGCAGGTTGGGGCTGTGGTGGTAGTCGACATTAAAGTTGGCGGAGAGGTAGAGGTTCTGGCGCGAAAAGCCGGTGTAGGTCATGGCGGGACCTACTTTTGCGACCCGCGACGCGGCAAAGCTTGAGCCTGCCCGATTGTTGAGGTGGTAGACGTGGTGCACGCCCAGCCACAGATCATCGCTGACCAGATAGCCAGCGGCGATGTCGGCGAACCAATAGCTCACACCGCCGCGCAGTTGGCGTGGATCGCCGTCACCCAGATCGGTGGTATTGCGATTGCGGGCGGCGTAGTGCACGCCAATGGGGGTGAAGGTGACCGCGAATCGTCCCATGCGCAGATAGTTGGCGATGCTGAAGCTGACTGCGTAACGGTTGGCGAAGGCACCGTGGCCAGCGATGTCATCGTTGCCGTTGGGAAACTCGACCATCAACGCAGGGTTGGTCCAGAACGTGGTGTAATCCGCCTCGCCGTAGGCGCTGGTGGGCTCGACCACGTTGTAGTAGTAGGCAAAGCCGAGATTGGGTGATGCGATCCCCCAGGGGCTGTCGTTCCTTGCGCCCTTGGTGTTGCTGTAGCCGGGGACCGCGCCCACCCAAAATTGCAGTTGATCGCGGGTTGTGTCGGTAAAGCCCGTTTCTGAAAAGTACGCCAGAACGGTATTGCCTCCTGCCCGCACGGTGCCATCGGTATTGCGGTTGAACACAGGAAATGTTTCCAGGGCCCAGCGGCCAGGCAAGCCGGGTTGGCCAAAGCCGATGAATTGTTCGGCCTGGGCCGCTGAGTTGAGACCCAATGTTGCGGCCAGCCAGAGCGAAAAGAGGCGCAGGGCGCGATAGATCGGGTGTTGAGACATGACGATTCTCTCTTATTGTTTTAGGTGAACGCATGAAGGTCGCCGGTTGGCGGCAAAGTCGGTGTCAGGCCTCCACGCCATACACGGCGCGGGCGGTGGCGGCGTCGATGTAGCCGTTTTTCAGGTCCTCGCGCACCGCCTCCGGGTCACGTGCTGCCGGGGGGCCGTAGCCGCCGCCGGCACCCGTGCGCACCCGCACCAGGTCGCGGGCGTTGAGTTCGATGCTGCTGGCCATGGCATAACGCTGCGGCTCGCACCCCTCGCGCAGCACTTCGACGTAGTTGGGGCTTCCATCGAGGCCTTGTTGCAGCCCCCAGGGCGGCACCACCGAGCGGGTATAGCCGCAGGTCAGGAAGCTGGCGTCGCTGCGCACGCGGTAATCGATGCAGATACCGCGCCCCCCGCGATACTGGCCATCGCCGCCCGGCGCATCGTTCAAGGCCAGGCGCTCGACATACAGCCCGTAGCGAGCCTCACAGACTTCTACCGGGCAGTTGTAGGTCTCACCATGCAGCCCGGAGTACACCGCGTTGTTGCCGTCGCGCCCGGATTGGGCACCCCAACCGCCGATCTCTGGCTCCACCAGGGTGAACGCCCGCCCGGTGTCCGGGTGCCGGCCGCCGATGATGGTGGCGCAGACCGAGGCGAAGTTGCCGGCAGGCAGGCGCTCGGGGAACTGCTGGGCCAGGCAGCGCAGGATCAGGTCGTGCACGCGGATCAGGTTCTCGAAATAAAATCCTTCGGCGGCGGGTGAGCGGGCGTCGAACAGCGAACCGGGGCGGGTCAGTACATGGAGGGGGCGGAAGGTGCCGCCGTTGGTGATCCCTTGGGGTGAAGTGAGGGCTTTGAACGCCATCTGCGCGGCGACGACGGCGCCGTCGCGGCTCAGGTTGGTCGGTCCGGCGCACTGATCGGGGTTATCGCGCAAATCGATGGTCAGGTTGCGGTCATGGATCTGTATGGCAACCCTGAACAGGCTGCCATCGTCCTGCGGCTCCTCCAGCGTCAAGCGCACATCGGGCAGCTCGGCCAAGGCCATGCGCGAGACTTTTTCACCCAGGTCCATGAAGTCCTGCATCGCCTGCAGGAACAGGTCGGTGCCGTACTTGGCGGTCAGCTCGTGCAGGCGCACTGCGCCGCCACGAACGGCGGCTACGCCAGCCCACAGGTCGCCCTCCATAAAATCAGGCATGCGCGTGTTGGCACGCAGGATTTGCAGCACCGGGCGGACCGGCTGGCCGCAACTGATTAGTTTGACCGAGCACAGACGCAGACCTTCCTGAAAGATATCGGTGGCCTGGGTCGATAACGAGCCCGGTACCATGCCGCCGACATCGTTCCAATGGGCGATGTTGGCGGTCCAGGCGACGCGTCGGCCCTGGACGAAAACAGGCATCGCCAGCACCACATCGTTGAGGTGGGTCACCGCGCCGCTGTGGGGGTCGTTGCAGATGAACACATCACCGTCCTGGATATCGTCCGGCTCGGCATGTTGCAGCAGGATCTGTTTGACCGCCTTGTCCAGCACGCCGACAAAGGCCGGTATGCCAGCCCCGGAACTGGCGATTTCACCGTCGGCATCGGTAATGCCCGTGCCCATGTCGAGCACCTCGTAGATGACCGGGCTCATGGCCGCCTTGCGCATGGCGGCGAACATCTCGTCAGCAATGGCTTGCAGTGAGTTCTGGATGATGTCGCGGGTAAAGATATCGAGTGTATGCATAAGAAAGCTCCGGTCAGCCGTTGATCGTGATGTGCAGGTTGCCCAGTGGATCTACATGAACGTGGTTGCCCGGATGCACCAGGACGGTGGTGCCTGCATCTTCAATGACAGCGGGGCCGTCAAAGCACATGTGTGGCTCAAGCAGCGCGCAGTCGTAGATAGCGGCGTGGTGGATGCCGTCGGTGGCGAAGTCCACCACGCGCTGGCCTTTGCGCGTGGCTTGCAGCGAGCGTCCGCTGACCGGCAGCGCCTGCGGGCACCATTTGTCGATCTGCGCGATCGCCACCAGATGAAAACCGACGATCTCCAGCGGTGCGTCCAGGCGGTAGGTGTAATGCTGCTCGTAGAGGCTGTGGAAGCGCTGCGCAATCTGCGGCCAGTCACGGTCGAGTTGCTCGTCCAGGTCCAGTGCGACCTCCACCGAGTGCTCCTGGTTCTGGTAGCGCAGCTTGCAGTGCACGTGCAGCAATACCTGTTGCGGGGTGAATGCTTCGGCGACGAACTGTGCTCGGGCCGAGGTCATCAGCTCGTCAAGGAACTGCTGGGCCTGACTCAATGCCTGCGGCTCGCAGGTTTCGACGAAGCGGTTGACGAACAGGTCGCGACGCAGGTCGCAGAGCGTCATGCCCCACGCGGAAAAGACCGAAGCGCTGCGCGGCACGATGACTTTTTTGACCCCCAGTTCCTGGGCCAGCGCGACCGCATGCAGGGCGCCACCTCCGCCAAAAGCCATCAAGGTCAGCTCGCGAGGGTCGTGGCCACGACTCAGCGACACCAGCTTCAACGCGTTGACCATGTTGTTATTGGCCAGGCGCACCACACCGCGCGCAACTTCCTCGGCGGGCAGTTGCAGGCGCTCGCCCAGCGTGCTCAGGCCCAGCGCAACTGCGTCCAGGTCAGCGACCACCTCGCCGCCGCAGAAGTAGGTCGGATTGATGCGGCCCAGGGCCAGATTGGCATCGGTGGTGGTGATGTCGACGCCACCGATGCCATACGCAGCCGGCCCCGGTTGGGCGCCGGCAGATTGGGGGCCGACATGCAGCTTGTCGAAGTCATCGACCCAAGCGATCGAGCCGCCGCCGTTGCCTATTTCCACCAGGTCGACCACGGGCACCATGATCGGGTAACCGGCATGGATGCGGTCGCGCTCGATCCAGTAGTCGGTCTTGATCGTGACCTGGCCGTTAAGGATCAGTGCGCACTTTGCAGTGGTGCCGCCGATGTCCAGGCCCAGCAGGTTGGGTTCGTCGATCAAGCGAGCGAGTTCTGCGGCTGCCCAAAAACCGCTGGCCGGACCGGACTCGACCATCGTGATTGGAATGGTGCGTGCGTGGGCAACGCTGTCGACTCCGCCGTTGGATTGCATGATATACAGCGGCGCGTGGTAGCCAGCGTCGTGTAGTCCGGCTTCAAGCTCATCCAGGTAACGCGCGGCAATTGGCTGTACGTAAGCAGACAGTACGGTGGTGCTGGTGCGTTCGTACTCGCGCCATTCACGGGTAATCTGGTGCGAGGCCACGACCGATACCTGTGGCCATAAGCGCTTTACTTCGGCCAGAACCGCACGTTCGTGAGTGGGATTGGCGTAGGCATGCAACAGGCAAATGGCGATGGCCTGCACGCCGTCTGCACGCAGCGCTTCCAGCATTTCAGGCAGTACCGCCAGCTGTAACGGTTCACGTTCGCTGCCATCGGTATGCAGCCGCCCGACGATCTCCCGTCGCAGGTAGCGCGGTACGAAGGGGGCGGATTTTGCCCATTTCAGGTTGAAATAGTCCGGACGGTTGGCGCGGGCGATTTCCAGTACATCGCGAAAACCTGCGGTGGTGATCAGCGCAGTCTTGACCCCGCGGCGTTCAGTCAGCGCGTTGATGACCACGGTGGTGCCATGCGCGAGAAAGTCCACATCCGGCAGGTTGACCCCGGCTTTGTTGATGACATTGAGGATGCCGTGGGCAAAGTTCGGCGGGGTGGTATCCACCTTGGCGGTGCGTAAAGTCTGCTGACCGGTGTGCGGATCACTGTCGAAGTACACCAGATCGGTAAAGGTGCCACCTACGTCGGTGGCCACGCGCACGGTCTTTGGGCTTGATTGCACTGTGCTTCTCCCGGGTTTTGTTGTTCTTTGAGGAACAGCAGACGATCGCCATTGCGACCTTGCGCTGATGGTCTCGATGCTAGGCAGGGCTGGGCAGGAGGGGCTACGGGCAGGAGGGGTAGGCGACAGGGCAACGGCAATCGTCTCTACCCGGATGGGTAGGTTGGTGGTTCAGAGCAGGGGCGCGAGATGCCCTTGGCGCAGGGCAGCGCTGACAGCTGCGGTGCGGTTATCCACGCCCAGCTTGGCAAACACATGCTTGAGGTGAAACTTCACCGTGTTTTCGGAGATATCCAGTGCCAGGGCGATGGCTTTATTGGATTGGCCGCTAGCGAGCAGGCCCAGGACCTGGATTTCCTTTGCGCTCAACGCCGTCGGTGATGGCATTGGGTGCGCCCGCCAGCCGCGCAATTTTTTGATCACCGCGACGAGCATCGACGTCGGTTCCGGGTGGGCATTCAATGCCGGGAGCAGACAGGGTCCGACCTCCAGAAGCAGCCCTGGCAGAGCATGTTGCAGTATCGGAGCCAGTGTCTGTGCTACGTCTGCCGATTCGAGCGTCCCGGCCTTGCTGCTGGCGGCCAGGGCCATGAGTCTCAAGCGCCAGGCGGGTAACAGCAGCGACTTACCCTCCATCACGGTGGCGGCGTGTTGCAAGCGTATCAATGCGCAACCCGATGAGCCGCTGTGTAACTGCACCCGGGCCAACGCCAGCAGGGCGGCTTCCTGACTGCGCCAATCCTGGCCCTCGCTGGCGGTGCCTTCCAGATCAATCTGTTGCAAGGCCTGGCGTGCGGCTGGCAGTTGCCCGCCTTGTACCAGTGCATCGATACGCCAGGCCTGGACCATGCGATTGAGTCGTGGCCATTGGCGGACATCGGCCAGTTGCGCGACATGATCCAGCGCCAGCAAGGCGGCATGCAGCCCGTGGCTGCGCAATCGGGTTCGCCATCCTACTTCGGCCGTCATCGCGACGATATCCAGCCAACCGTCGGCATGCTCCAGCGCGGCCCAGCCGTCCTCAAGCCAAGGCCGGGTCTGCATCCATTCCCCTTGCCAATACAAATGCCGGGCCTTGACGCAACCGACCAGTGCACGCAAAGAACTCTCCTGGCCGAAGTGGGCGTCGGCAAAGGTGAGCGCTTCTTCCAGTAGAGGGTCGGCGCTGTCAATTTGTCCTGACAGGGCCAGCGCTTGAGCTTCGTGGATGCGGCAATAATTCTCGCCGCGTGGGCTGGCAATCATTCGCATTTTGACGTGCGCGTTGCGGATGCTGTTCAGGCTAGACGCCAGCTCGCCCCGGGCCAATGCCGCCAGCGCATACACGCACTCCAGCGTGGCTTGCGCGAGCGTTTGATCGAGGGCGCAGGGGCTGTTGTGCAAGATTGGAGGGGCGCTATCCAGGTGCTCCAGATGATCCTGATAGGCCGCCGACAGCGTTTGAATGACGTGGTAGTCGCGCAGCAGTCGCGGGTCTGCGTCCAGCGCACGGCTGGCACGTTGTAGCAGCTGCGAAGACAGCGGGTGATCGCCCAGCTTGGCGTGCAGATAGGCTTGTAGCAGCAAAAGATCGGGATGGCTGTTACAGGTGACAGCATCGAACTGGCGCAGCAGGCTTTGCGCGTAGCGAATACCGTGGTGTAGCACCAGTTCCCACCCACCAGCGCGGACGACCAGATTCACTGCCAACGCTGTGTCCTTGGCCTTGAGCGCATGGTGCACGGCTTGACTCCAATCCCTCTGCTGGGCCAGCCAGTGTGCGGCGGCACGATGAATGGCGCATGCTTGTTGGCTGTCAACGCGCAGGCGCAAGAAGTCTCGCAGTAACGCGTGATAGCGGAACCATTGGCGCTCTGCATCCAGAGGAATGAGCAGGGTTTCGAGGTGGGCCAGTTGTCTCAAGTGATCAGCGCTGTCATGCCGTCCGCTGACGGCATCGGCCAGATCAGCGTTAAAGCGTTCTAACAGTGAGGTCTGTAGCAGCAGTGTTTGGCAGTCCTCGCTCAGGCTGTTGAAAATGTGTGTTGTGAGGTAGTGGGCGACATCAGCCACGCCACCGGAAAAGGCAGCCAGGCCATACACGCCCCCTTCGTTGCTGGTGCGCCACAGGCGAGCCAGTTGCACCGCCACAGCCCAGCCTTCGGTGGCCGCGTGGACTTGAAGCAGGGCATTGGCGTCTAGCGCGTTGCCGAGTATGCAACGTGCCTCCTCAAGGGACAGGATCAATTGCCGGGCACTGACTTCGTGTACCCAGCCCTTGGCTTTCCAGCGTGACAGCGGCCAGTGCGGGCGTGTGCGGCTGGCGACCACCCAGCGCAGCCACGGAGCTGCTTGCTCTAGCAACTGGCCCAGAATATCGGCCACCTCAGGGCTGGCAGCGAGGTGATAGTCATCCAGAAACAGGGTGATTGCGCGGTTCTCGCGGGCAAGTGCCTGGCGCAACGCATGCAGGGTGCGTTGCGGCTGAACATCCAGTGCCTGCGACGCGGCCAGATGAGGCAAGTGCGCCAGTTCAATACCCGCATGGTCAAGGGCCAGAATCAGGTAGGCAAGAAAGCGGTTCGGTTCGCCATCGGCCTCATCCAGTGACAGCCAGGCCACTGCCGTCTCGGGAGTCTGTTGGCGCAAAACCTCGTGCCATTGCATCAGCAGCGTGGTTTTGCCGTAGCCCGCCGGCGCCGTTAACAGTGTCAGTGGCACACACGCTTTCTCTTTCATCGACGCCAACAAGGCTTCGCGGGAAACCGACGAGGGCAAGACCTGTGGCGGCGTCAGCTTGCCGATCCAGTACCACGCGTTCGATGAATGGGAGGGGGACTTCTGGGCCATGAGCAGGGTTACCGGTGCAGTGTTTTTTGCGCTGTTGTAACAGCTAATGCACGCAGGCGCCGGTTAACTGTGTTACAGGTTTTGCCTTCAACAGGGCGAGTCCTTTTACGCAAACGCTCTGGCGACACCCTCTTTCACTCGCAAGGTTGACGACGTTGCAGGTGGCCAATGTGTTCCCACATCGCGCTCGGGTTGGAGTACATGGGGAAGTGCCCACAGTTTTGGATCTGGGCCAGATGCACACCCTGGCTCTGGAGAGAGGCCAGATAGGTCAGCGAAGCGTTCTGCTCGCCGTACATGTACAGGCGCGGACATGGCAGGGCGAGAAACTTGCTCATCAGCTCGCCATGATCCGACAGCGCCACCATCGACTCAAAAATGCTGCGCACGGCACCTGCACGTACTTTGTGCCGCAGGCTGGCGGCATACAGCGCGCTGGCGTAGGCCGGAGCCTGTCGGGCACGCTCAATAAAGTCATCGAAGAAGTGCTCGGCGTCTTCATCGGCGTAATCGTGGATCTGGCGGCTGAGAAAGCAGTCTTGCGGATCAATATTGCCTTCGATATTGGCAAAGCTGAGCACCCGCTCGGGGTGCTGATGGGCAAGCATCAGCGATGTCAGGCCCCCCATGGAATGACCGACCAGGTGAAAGCGCTGGATGGCGAAGTGCTCCAGCAGCGCCCGTGCCGTCTTCACCAGCAAGGCAATATCGATGCGAGAAAGGTCTGAGCAGGTGCTTTCCCCACACCCCGGCGCATCGTAGGCGAGGAACGGATGCCCGTTGAATGCGGCATAGCGCACGATGTCGGCATAGTCCTCCTTGGTCGAGCCGAAGCCGTGCAGGAAGACGATGGGCAGCTTGTCGCCGTCTCGATACAACGCCGCCACGTCAAGGCTGATACCGTCGATGTTGAGCGGCACGCGGGTGTGGCTGAATGCGGGTTGCGTGGACACGAGTGTGACTCCTGAGGTGGGCGATTGGCCTACTCTGGGAGAGGCGCCTGCCTGTGTAAATTCCTAATCCCGTCATCAATCCATAGGCTGGGCCTATGGATTGATGACGCACTCCCTCCCGCTACTTCGCATCCGCCGCCAACAACGCCACCAGCGCATCCACCCAGGGGTTGGCCCGAGCGCCATTCCAGACCGCTGCCGCTGTGACCACGCTGATGTTGGGCGTCAGGGTCTTGAGTATCACGTTGTCCGGCGCCAGCTTCTTCATGGATGCAGGCACCAGCGCCACCCCTTGGCCGCAACTGACAAAAGCGATTTGCGACGTCACGGAGCGTACTTCGTGCAGCACCCTGGGCGACAGGCCATTGGATTTGCACACGCCGATCAGGTAATCGAAGTAGTTTGGGCTGACTTGACGCGACGACATCACCAGTGGCTCGTCCACCAGACTGGCCAGGGTCAGGCGTGAGCGCGCCGCGAGCGGATGGTCGCGGGGCATGGCAACGGCGAGGCGGTCTTCAGTGAGGGGCAGGCAACGCAAATTTTTACCCAGGTTGCCCTCAAGGCGGGCGAAGGCCAGATCAATGTCGCCGCACTCCAGCGCAGGAATGGCGTGGGCACTGTCGATCTCACGCACAGCCACGGTGATATGCGGATGCTCGGCCTTGAAGCGCTCGATCAGCGGTGGCAGTACATCGGTCATGGCGTGGGTAATAGCCCCGATGGTCAGTACACCGGCCTGGCCGGACACCGCTTCCAGTACCGCCAGTTCGAGCCGTTCCAGTTGCTCAGCGAATTTGCGCACTGCGGGCAGGATGGCCGCCCCGGCGGGTGTCAACTGGGCGCCCTGACGCGAGCGCTCGAACAGCTTGACCTTCAGCGCATGCTCAAGGATCTGGATCTGCTCGCTCAAAGGCGGTTGCGACATCCCCAGGCGCTTGGCCGCCCGGCTAAAACTCTGTTCTTCGGCCACGGCAAGGAACAGCCACAGGTGCCGGATCAGGCGAAAATTGATCATGTGTATTCCATAGGTTGGGCGTATGAAAGCTGTAGTTGAATAGGAATATACCTATGGAAGTTGCCTGTCGATACTCGGGCCTTCACTTCACAAGGTCCGCTTCCCATGAATGCTTGCTCCTTGCTTCTTCGCTTGTCCGCGCTGGACACCAACACAGTGTCCGACGCCCTGGATTTTCTCGGCATGGAGGGGGCTACCCTCGGTCTGCGGCCTTTGTGGAACTGTCCGAAAATCATCGGCCGTGCCAGCACTGTGCAATTGGCACCTAAACGGGACACGGCACCCACTGTGCATCTGATCACGCCAGTGGTGGCGGGTGTCGATAGCGACGACCGAGTGCTGGTTATTGCCGGGGGCGTGGAAGGCATCTCATGCTGGGGCGATATCCTCGCCAATGCCGCGCAACAGAAGGGTATCCGCGGCTCGGTGCTTGACGGTTTCAGTCGCGACATCCAAGGGAGTGAGGCCATCGGTTACCCGGTGTACGGACGGGGCGTGACCATGATCAGCGCGCGTAATCGCGTGGTCCAAGTGGCGGCTGGCGGTGCGGTGAGCATGGCCGGGGTCAGGGTCGATGAGGGCGATTACGTCATCGCGGATGAGTGCGGCACAGTTTTCGTTGCCGCCGCAGCCATCGCCAACGTTCTTGATTTGGCCGAGCGCCTCGACCGCCGTCAGGCGCGGATGGTCGAAGCTGTGCGCGCTGGATGCTCGGTTGAGAGCGTGATGCACGACAGTCAGTTTCAACGCCTGGAAGAGGAGCCTGCCTGATGAATCTGGAAGACAACACACTGGTCGCCCTGTTTGAGGGGCTGGACACGCCGGCTGTTTCCGATGCGCTGGACAAACTGGGAGTGGCCGGGCAGTGCCTGGCGATCGCACCTCTGGCCAATTACCCGACGGTCATCGTGGGTCCGGCCTTCACCGTGCAGTACGTCAGCGCGAGCACCCCGCCCGGCACCGTGGGTGACTTTCTTGATGAAGTGGCACCCGGCGACGTGGTGCTGATCGCTAACAACGGGCGCACGGACTGCACCGTATGGGGCGACATCATGACTCAATACGCCCTGGCGCGCGGCATTGCGGGCACCGTGATCGACGGCGTGTGCCGTGATGTGAACATGGCCCTTGTCGAAGAGTATCCGCTGTTCACCCGGGGGCGTTTTATGCGCACCGGCAAAGACCGCGTTGAAGTGGTGGCGGTGAACCAGCCTGTCAGCATGGGCGGTGCCCGTTGCTGTGCGCGCGACATCGTGGTTGCCGATGCCAACGGTGTGGTGGTGGTCCCGCGTCAGCGTGCCCGCGAGGTGGCTGAGTATGCCCATCAAATTGAGCGCATAGAAACGCAGATCCGCGATCACATCGCCAACGGTAAAACCCTGAAAGAAGCCCGGGCTTTGCTCGGTTATCACGGCCTGCAGAGGAAGCTGCAATGAGCGTTTATGACAGTCAGACAGTCGCCGCACGCGCCAAAGTGCTTGGCAGCTCTACCCTGTATGAAGCCTGTGGCTTGCCGACAGCTGTGGACCCGGCCATCCGCCCGATCTGGCGTGGCGCCTTTATTGCGGCCCCGGCCTACCCGCTGGAGTGTTCGCCGGGCGACAACCTGGCGCTGCATCTGGCATTGGAGCGGGCACCAAAAGGCAGCGTGCTGGTGGTCAGTACCGGCAACTTCATCGCCGGTTATTGGGGCGATGTGCTCACGGTAGCCGCGCAGGCTGCGGGTCTCGTCGGCCTGGTCATTGATGGCGGAGTACGCGATATCCAGGCCATCGAAACGCTGGGTTTTCCGGTGTTTGCACGCGGTGTGTCGGTGAAGGGCACGATCAAGGCCACTGCGCCTTCGGTGGGCCAGCCTATGGCCTTCAATGGGGCACACGTGGCGGAAGGTGATTGGGTGGTCGCCGACGACGACGGCATCGTGATCATTCCCCAGGGCGAAGTCGCGCGCACCCTCACGGCCGGCCTTGCGCGTTTCGACAAAGAGGCAAGGCTCATGGCGGCCCTGCGCGAAGGCCATACCACGGTCGAATTAATGGGCCTCAAGCGCCAGGAGGAGGCTCAGTGAAACGCGACGTTCAAACGCTTAATCGCCACCTTGCGGCGGCTCAGCCCTCAGCCACTTATCGCGTCATGGATCGTGTCGCCGAACGCCGCAAGCAAGGTGTCAGCATTCTCTCGTTGTGCGCCGGAGAGCCCGACTTTGACACCCCGCGGCATATCCGCGAGGCCGCTATTGCAGCAATAGAGTCCGGGCACACCCGCTATACCCAAGTCGCGGGGCTGCGCAGCCTGCGCGAGGCGGTGGCTGAAAAGTTTCGCGACGAAAATGGCCTGTCAGTGAACTGGCAAGACATTCACGTCAGCAGCGGGGGTAAGCAAGTGATTTTCAATGCGCTGGCCGCCACCCTCAATGAAGCCGATGAGGTGATCATTCCCGCGCCTTACTGGGTCAGCTATCCAGAGATCGTGCAGCTTTGCGGCGCCCGCTCGCGCATCGTCCCCTGCGGCGCGGAGCACAGTTTTAAGCTGACCGCAGATGCATTACGCGAAGCCATCGGCCCGCATACGCGCTGGCTGATCCTCAACTCACCGTCAAATCCGACTGGCGCGGTTTATAGCCGTGAGGAGTTGCACGCTCTGGCCCAGGTGCTGCTGGAGCACCCCCAGGTGCTGATTCTCGCGGATGACATCTACGAGCACCTGATCTTCGACGGTCGGCGTTTTTACACCCTGGCTCAGGTCGAACCCCGTTTGGCTGAACGCACCCTGACCATGAACGGGGTGTCCAAAGCCTACGCCATGACCGGCTGGCGCATTGGCTTTGCCACCGGGCCGCGCTGGTTGCTGGAGGCGATGGAAAAACTCCAGGGCCAGCAGACCTCGGGGGCCTGCTCGATTTCTCAGCATGCAGCGGTGGCCGCTCTGCGTGGGCCGAAGGACTTTCTCGATGAGAGTCGTCAGGTGTTTGAACGGCGCCGCGACTTGATGGTGGGCCTGCTCAACGACACGCCGGGCCTGCGCTGCGCCGTGCCGCAAGGGGCGTTCTATGCCTTTGCCGATTGCGCCGCGCTACTGGGCAAGCGCTCGGCTGGCGGGCGAGTGCTCAACAGTGACGAGGATGTCGTGCAGGCACTGCTCGATGAGGCGCGCGTGGCCGTTGTACCGGGCAGCGCCTTCGGTCTGGCGGGTTACATACGCATTGCGTACGCGGTGGATGATGCATCGTTAAAAACTGCCTGTATCGCGATCCGGCAGTTTTGTCACGGCGTGCGGGCGTTATAAACAAGGCCGTGCGGTGGGTTTACATCGCACGGCCTGTTTTTTGGAGCCTCACCCTCAGGCGCGATATCGCCAGCGGCCAAAAAATGTTCAGGCTGATTGGGGTTGAGCGAGTGCTTGGCACAGGTCTATCAGTTGGTGCTTCAACAGATTGCCCGCGTGGCTGAGTCCGTTAAGGCCGTAGAGCGCCAGAAATACCCCTTGAATATCAGGCAGGCCACAGCTCGCTTCGAGTACCTGATGGTCTGCCCGGATGACCCGCTCGGGCAGCAAACTGATGCCCAGCCCCGCAGCCACCGCTGCACAGACACTGGCCAGGCTGGCACTTGAGTAGTTGATGCGCCAGCGCCATCCGCCCATCTCCAAGTGATGCAGCATTTCATTGCGATACAAACCACCGACCGGAAACACAACCAGTGGCAAGGGATCACGCGCCAAGGCAGGGGTTGAGCGGCTGTCTACCCAGCACATGCGTTCCGGCCAGGAGGCCAGGCAGTCCGCGTCTTGCCCCATCTGCTTGACCAGTAGCAAGTCAAACTCGCCCTGACGATAGAGCCGCATCAGCTCCGGCCCCAAGCCGCTGGTGACTTCAAGGCGGACACCGGGGTGCTCGCGGCCGAAGCGCGAAAGGATCGGCATCAGGCGTTCGGCCGCAAAGTCTTCAGGTACACCCAGGCGTAGCACCCCCTCACTTTTTACATCCACAAGCACCTCTCGGGCTTCTTCGTGCAGGGCCAGAATGCGGCGCGCGTAGACCAGCAGGCGCTCGCCTTCGGGGGTGGCCATCACCCGGCGTTGTTCGCGGTCGAGCAGCTTGCAGCCCAGGCTGTCTTCCAAACGTCGTATTTGCTGGCTGACCGTGGATTGGGTGAGATGCAGGCGTTGAGCCGCCCGGGTGAAATTAGCGCAATCCACGACAGCGACAAAACTGCGCAAGAGCAAGGGATCAAACATCGTTACCGCCATTCACAAAGCCACTGAAAGGCATGTTTATATTTAATTTCAGAATGCCTGGAGCGGTGACCATACTGGCTTTTCATGAAATTGATAAGAGGGAGTGAGCATGGGTTCCCTGACAGGCAAATACGCAGTGTGGGTGGTGGGGTGGTTGATGACGGGAGCCGTGATGGCAAATGACACCACACTGCTCGACGCGGTGAAAAACGGTGAGCTGGACACAGTGCAACAACTGATTGCAGACGGTACAGATGTCAACGTCTCGTCACTGGATGGCAGCAGTGCGCTGTTGCTTGCAACACGCGATAACCACATCGCGATTGCTCAGGCCTTAATCGAGGCGGGGGCCAACGTTAACCAGAAAAACTTGATCCGTGACAGCCCCTACTTGTTGGCTGGCGCAAGGGGTCACAATGAAATCCTAGCGTTTGCGCTGGCCCACGGCGCCGATCTGAAGAGTACCAACCGTTACGGCGGCACCGCGTTGATCCCGGCCTGTGAACGCGGTCATGTAGAAACCGTGCGCTTGCTGATTGCAGCGGGCGTGGACCTCAACCATGTCAACCGCCTGGGGTGGACCTGCCTGATGGAAGCCATTGTACTGTCCGATGGCGGCCCCGCGCACCAGCATATCGTCACCCAACTGATCGAGGCGGGCGCCGATTTGAACCTGCCTGACAACGAGGGCATGACCCCGTTGCAACAGGCGCAAAAACGCGGCCAACACGTTACCGCACAGTTGCTGCGCGAGGCTGGCGCAAACTGATACGCGACCTGGAGTTGTTATGCATAACGATGAGCATTACCTGCAACGTGCGGTGCAACTGGCCGCCGAAAACGTGTCTGGCGGTGGCCGGCCTTTTGGCGCCGTGCTGGTTAAACACGACCAGATACTGGCTGAAGCAGCCAACACAATTCATGTCACTCAGGACCCTACCGCCCACGCAGAGCTGCTGGTCATACGGGCAGCCAGCCAGCAACTCGGTGCGCGTCTGGATGATTGCGTGATCTACGCCAGCGGGCAGCCTTGCCCCATGTGCTTGAGCGCGATGTACCTGAGTGGTGTCGCCAGGGTGGTGTTTGGCGCCACTAACCAGCAGGGCGCACCGTTCGGGCTGTCTACGGAGGCGATCTATCAGCAATTGGCGCACCCTGTGTGCGAGCAAACGTTGCCTGTACGGCATCTGGCGCAACCGGGCATTGAGCAGATTTATCGCGATTGGCAGGCTCGTCATGCAGGCGGATAAAGCCGCTTTTCGCGAGTTCGCTCATTGGGCGTTGCTGGTCGTGCTGGGCCTGAATCTGCGCCCGATCCTCAGCTCTGTCAGCCCGCTGCTGATGGACATTCGTGCCGACACCGGCATGAGCTTTCAAAGCAGCGCCTGGTTGACCAGCCTGCCCGTGATTTGCATGGGCCTGGTGGCGCTGCTCGGGGTGCGCGTGCAAGCCCGTGTGGGTGAACGCTATGGTGTGGCTTTGGGGCTGACGCTGATTCTGGGCGCATGCCTGTGGCGCTTCTATGGGGCGCACGCCCCAAGCCTGCTGGCCACGGCCTTGTTGGGAGGTGCGGGGGTGGCGTTGATTCAGGTTCTGGTTCCGGTACTGATCAAGCGCCAGTTCCCGCATCGCATTGCCCTGGCTTTGGGCGTGTACAGCGCCTCGCTGATGGCAGGCGGGGGATTGGCGGCACTGGTCAGCCCGCGGGTGGCGCTTCATTTCAATCATTGGCAAAGCGGGTTGGGAATCTGGCTGATTCCGGCGCTGGTGGCACTGGTGATGTGGTGGCGCCTGCCCCTTGGTGCCAGCGTACTGCCTGAGGCCGCCGGGGCCGGTACACGGCCTTGGTACACACGCCGGGCGTGGCTGTTGGCGTTGTACTTCGGCCTGGTGAACTGCGGCTACATGAGCATGGTTGCCTGGCTGCCTGCGTATTTTGTGCAAATGGGCTGGAGCGCGGCACGCAGCGGCTCGCTGCTGGCGTTCATGACCGTGTTTCAGGTGATCGCCGCCCTGGTGATGCCAGCCCTGGCGCACCGCAGCATTGACCGGCGCCCACTGCTGGCAATCAGTCTGTGCGCACAGGCGCTGGGTTATGTCGGGCTGGTGATGTGGCCGCTTGATTCGCCGCACCTGTGGGTGGCCTTGATCGGTTTCGGTCTGGGTGCCTGTTTTGCCTTGAGCCTGATTTTGATCCTCGATCATTGCCGCCAGCCGCGCGAGGCGGGGCAGCTAGCCAGCTTCGTGCAAGGGGCGGGGTTTCTGGTTAATGCGCTATCACCCTGGCTGACGGGCTGGCTTCGTGAACTGACAGGCAGCTTTGTCAGTGCCTGGTGGGTACTGGTGGTGGCTGTTGTGTCGATGTTGGTGGTGACGGCTGTGTTCAGCCCGGCCAGCAATGCCCGCTCAGTGTTTGCCCCGCCGGGGGGTTAAGGCAACCGAAGCGACAGCGGCTCAGATGTCGCTTTCGAAGGTGCCAATACCTCGTGCAAAGACTGCTCAAATCGATGCAACGCCATGAGCTGTACCTGCTGTTGCTCGGTAATCTCGGTAACCATCTCTTCACTGCGCATGTTGCCCGCCCAGATCGGGGGCAGCGTCTTTGCAGCGTGACCTGTTGCCGTGGCGATGTAATTGAAGTGGTGGTCGTAAAACAGCGTGCTCACGGTTGACTCAATGTCTGAGCTGCGCGAGGTCATCAACTGGCTGCGGGCATCGACGACCACCATCACATCGGGTTTCGCCGCTTTTAGGCTAGGCATATCCGGGTAGACCGTCACAGCGCCAAAGTAGCGCTGCAAGGAGGTGGTTACCCGGTCCACCGCAAGGTCGGGGTTTGACGTGGCGACGTAAGCATCGTGGATTGACTGGACCAGCAGGCTCTGGCCAAAGCCGGTGCCTGCATTGGCGTGGTAATGCCGCAGATAAGCGCGATTGGTGTCGGTGGTTGCGCTATACAGCACGCCGACAGAAACCTGTTTGCCAGTGGGAATAATTGCCGCTGTGCTCGAACCAGCAGAATGATCGCCCATTGAGACCGCCACAGGCGCAGTGGGTATCGAGCACCCGGCGAGCAGGGCGACTATCGCCAATGGCGTGATAAACCGCAGTGTCATGATGGCGCTCCACGCGTGCTGAATGGGGTGTAAATCAAGGTGTGGTAAACATCACAGGGCAGGCGCACGGCTATCAACCACCAGCCTTGCGCCCACGAGTTGCAACCTGGCTGGCGGGCCTTATCGCGGCTGCATGGCGAAGCCGACGCCGAAGCGGTTCCAAGCGTTGATCGCGGCAATCACAAACGTCAGCTCGCTAAGCGCCTGGGCGTCAAATTGCGCAGCGACTTCTTGGTAAATGTCGTCTGGTGCGTGTTTGTCGGCGACCAGCGTCAGTGTTTCAGTCCAGAGCAAGGCAGCACGCTCGCGAGCGTCGAAGAAGGGTGTCTCTTTCCACGCGCTGATGGCCATCAGGCGGCGAGGTGTTTCACCCGCCTTCAGCGCATCAGCGGTGTGCATATCGATGCAGTAGGCGCAGCCGTTGATTTGTGAGGCACGTATGCGCACCAGTTCACGCAGCGCAGCTGGCAAGACGGATTGCGACGCTGCCTTTTCCAGGCCCATCATGGCTTTCATGGCGTTAGGGGCTGCTTCGTAATAGTTAATGCGCTTCTGGCTCATGGGAAATGCTCCTTCAGGTATCGCCACAGGTGTATGGCATGGGCGCATTGTAGGAATTGAATGCTCTCGGATAAACTGGCTGAAATCGTTTTGTTCTTACGGAATTTCGTACAATGGCACTCGACCGATTAGAGGCGATGCGAGCGTTCTGCCGCATTGTTGAAGTGGGCAGTTTCAGTGGCGCTGCTGAGTCTTTGGGGTTGGCCAAAACCACCCTTTCAGGCCAGGTGCAGGCGCTGGAAAGTCTGCTCGGCATCAAGCTGCTGCACCGCACAACACGCAGGGTTTCGCCCACCACGGAGGGCGCGGCCTACTACAGCCGGGCCCGGGCAGTGATCGAGGATGTTGACGAGCTGGAAGCCTCCGTCTCCCAGAGCCGCAACATCGTGCGCGGCCGGGTGCGAATCGAAATGCCTTCCCCGGTGGGCACCCTGCTCGTGGTGCCTGCACTGCCCGATTTCGCGGCCAGGTTCCCGGATATTCATCTGGACATCGGTTGCAGTGAGCGCGTGTCGGACCTGACGCAGGAGGGCGTCGACTGTGCGATCCGCGGCGGTGTGGTGGTGGACCAGGACCACGTATGTCGTCCTGTCGGGCAAATGCGTTTTTGCTTCTGCGCCTCTCCCGCTTACCTGGCTGGCGCACCTGCGCTCAACGCGCCCGAAGACCTGGTGCAACACAAGCATCTGGGCTTCAAGTTCCCCGGCACCGACCGGCGCTATGTGCCGACGCTGTGTCGTGGCGATGAACGCTTCGTGCTGGACCATCCACCGTCGATGTTTTTCAACAATGGCAGTGCGACCGTCGCTGCGGCGGTGGCTGGCCTGGGTGTGGCTTTTATTCCCAGGGCAGAAGCCGTACCGCATTTCAAACGTGGCGCGCTGGTTGAAGTCCTGACGCAATGGCAGATGGCGAGTATGCCGATTTCCATTGTGTACCCCTACACACGGCACCTGTCCGCCAGGGTGCGTGCCTTTACCGACTGGGTCACGGCGCTGATGGCCAATGATCCGCTGTGGGCGCTTGATGATTAGGCTCAGGGCGATTGGAGGCGGGAAAAATGCTGCCCAAGTGAGCGCGGCAGCGCGTCAGCTTGCGCATTGATCGGGCGGCCCTGACGCGCAGATAGCGCGACAGGGCCATCCGGTATCACGGCTTGACGTGGTTTTTTGTGGACGCTTCTGGCGTGGTGAGTGCTTTATCGTGTGAATCGACGATAAACACCGCCAGCAGTTTTGCAGGCTCGGTGCTGCTGGCATTACGGCTTACCGTATGGCGCGCGCCGGGGTTTTCAAACCAGCTTTCACCGGCCTTGAAGACGTGCTTGGCCCCGTCATCGACTTGGGACTCAATGGCGCCGGACACGACATAGGCGTAGATGAAGGCCGAATCCGCATGGGTGTGCACGGGCGAAGCAGCCCCCGGGGCGTACTCGACCTCGACAGCAACCAATGACTTGCCAGGAATGTTTGGAATCTGGCGTTCAAAGTTGGGCTTTACGACTTCGGTCTGGCTGTGAGCACTGGCAGGTGCGGCAGCTGCCAAAAATACGCTGCCTAACAGCGTGGCCGCGAGCGGGAGAATGTTCATTTAGATGTCCTCGAATGTTGAAGTTGACCTGCGTTTGGGCCTGTCCCGGGGTGGCGGCATGCCCCCCCGGGAAAGTCTTTTTGGTCATGACACGGTTATTGCACCTGTCCTGATGGCTGCACAGCGTACTGTGGCCAGCCTCCGGCGAGTGACGCATACAGATCCACCGCACTTGCTGTGCTCCTGGCCTGGCTATCGGCTTGCGCGATTTGCGCGCTGTATAACGCACGCTGAACATCCAGAAGTTCGAATAACTCAATGGCACCGGCCTGATACCTGGTGCGGGCAATGGTTGCGGCATTTTCCAGTTCGTTCGCCGCACTCGCCAGTCGAGCATTTTCATCCTTGCTTCTGGCAAAACGGACCAGCGCGTTCTCGACGTCCTCCAGGGCCTTCAGCACGGTTTGTTGATACCTTGCCAGCCCGGCTGATGCTTCGGCATCGGAGGCCGCAATGCGGCTCTTGACCCGGCCAACGTCCAGAAACGACCAGTCAACGCCCAGCAACGCCAGATTCGACTCCCCGCTGGCGGCGTAAAGGCCGCCACCGCTGAACGCGAAGGTGCCGATTGCGGCGCCCAGGCTGACCCGTGGAAACAGATCGGCCGTGGCCACGCCAACTCGCGCAGTGGCTGCATGCAACTGATACTCGGCCGAGGCGACATCCGGCCGCCGCCGCAGGAGGTCGGCGGGCGTACCGGGGTCCAGATTATCGGGCACTGCGGGCATGCCGGTGTCCTTTTGCAGGCGTGCATCCAGTGCTGTCGGCGTCAGCCCTGCAAGTACCGCCAGCCGGTGCCTGTCTACCGCCACGCGTGCTTCAAGTTGCGGGATGCGCGACACAGTGATGTCGAGCTGCGCCTGTGCTCTGGACAGCTCGTAACTCGACCCGCGCCCAGCGTTCAGTCGACCTTGCACTACCTCAAGCGTTTGCCGTTGGCTGTCGGCATTGGCGTTGGACAGGCCGAGCATTTTCTGCGCGGCGCGCAGGTCGATGTAGGTGGACGCCACCTGACTGACCACGGCCACCTGCATGGCGTGCAGATCACTGGCCCTGGCCTGTGTTTCGGCACGGTGCGACTCCACCGAACGGCGTACCCGTCCGACCAGGTCCAGCTCCCAATTCAACGAAGCGCTGTTGCCATACACCGCATGGCTGCGGGCAGCGCCATTTGCCTGATCAGTGCTTGAGCGCTGGCGTCCCGCCTGTGCGGACATTGTCACGGTCGGGATCTGATCGAACCTGGCGAGGCGCAGCAGCGCGTTCGCCGCGTCGTAGTTGGCCAGCGCCGTTTGCAGGTCATGGTTGGTGGTCAGCGCAGCCTTCACCAGCGAACTGAGCTGTGGATCAGCAAAGCGCTTCCAGAACTCATCGTCAGCAGCGCTCACATGCAATGGCGCCACCTTGCGACTCCCGGCGTGGGTGAAACTGGCGGGCAGGTCGGGCGTTTGTGGGCGATGAAAATCCGGCCCGACGGTGCAGCCTTGCAAAATGGCCGCCAGCAGCGGCAGGGGCCAGTGTTTTAGCTTAATCATGGTGCAGGGCCTCCGCGGCATGAGGTGACAGGCTCGAAGGATGGTCAGGGACGGTGGCGCCCAGCTTTCTCAACACCACGTAGAACACCGGCGTCAGGAACAGGCCGAAGAGGGTGACCCCAAGCATCCCGAAAAACACGGTTACGCCTGTGGCATGTCGCACTTCACTGCCTGCCCCCGAGCCGATCAGCAGCGGCACTGCACCGGCGATAAAGGCGACCGAGGTCATCACGATTGGGCGCAGGCGTAGACGACAGGCTTCCAGTGCGGCTTGCAGCGTGCTGCGGCCTTGCATCTCCAGCTCGCGTGCGAACTCAACGATCAAAATGGCGTTTTTGCACGCCAGGCCCATGAGCACCACCAGTCCTACCTGTACGAACACATTGTTGTCGCCCCCGGCCAGCCACACGCCGCTCAAGGCCGCAAACATGCACACGGGCACGATCAGAATCACCGCCAATGGCAACGTCCAGCTTTCATACAGGGCCGCCAGCACCAGGAACGCCAGAATCACGGCAATCGGGAACACAATGATTGCGCTATTGCTCTGGGTAACCTGTTGGTAGCTCAGGTCTGTCCATTCCAGTTCGATCCCGCGGGGCAGCGTACGCGCGGCGATGTCTTCAAGTATTTTGAGCACTTGGCCCGAAGACAGCACACGTGGATCGGCATCGCCAATCAGGTCGGCCGCCGGGTAACCGTTGTAGCGCATGACCGGGTCGGGGCCGAAGCTTGAAACAATGTCGACCATCGCGCTGAGCGGCACCATTTCACCGTGCGCGTTGCGCACCCGCAGGTTGCCGATATCCGCAGCGCTCTGCCTGAAGCCCGTGTCGGCCTGTGCAATAACCCGGTACACACGCCCCAGCAGGTTGAAGTCATTGACATAAACCGAACCCAGATACGTCTGCAAGGTATCGAACACCGCCGTCAGCTCAACCCCTTGAGCTTGAGCCTTGGTGCGGTCCAGCTTGACCTCCAGTTGCGGAATGTCGGACTGATAAGAGCTGACCGGAAATGTCATGCCCGGCGTGCTCGCCACTTGCGCCTGAAATGCTGTCAGCGCTTGCTGCAAGGCGGCGTAACCCAGCCCGCCGCGGTCAGTCAAATACAGCGAGTAGCCTGAGCCGTTACCCAACCCCTGAATCGGCGGGGGCATCAGCGCGTAGGCGGCACCGTCCTTGATGGCGGCGAACTTGCGGTTGAGCTCGGCGTTGATCTGCTCGGCACTGCGTGAACGCTCGGAGAACGGCTTGAGCAGGATGTAGGAGGTCACCAGATTGGGCGTTGTGGTGCTCTGCAACGCATTCAGGCCGACATAAGAGTTGGCAAAGTCCACGCCCTCGACGGTCGAGGCAATCGCCGACATTTCACGGGCGACAGCCTCGGACCGGGCCAGCGACGCGCCGGGTGGCAGCGTGGCGCCTGCGAACAGGTAAAGTTTGTCCTGATTAGGAATAAAGCCGCTGGGCAGGGTGTTAAACAACAGGCCGGTGGCGCCCAGCAACACGGCATACACCACGAACACCATGCCGCGCCGTGGCAGGAGGCGGGCGATGCTGCCCTCATAGCGCTCAGCGCTGCGGTTGAAAAACCGGTTGAACGGGCGCAGTAGCCAACCCAGTGCGCCGTTCATCCAGCGGGTCAGGCGGTCAGGCGCCGAGGAATGCGCACGTAGCAGTTTGGCCGCCAGTGCTGGCGACAGGGTCAGTGAGTTAATCGTCGAAATCACTGTCGAAATCGCGATGGTAACGGCGAACTGCTTGTAGAACTGCCCCGTAACGCCACTCATGAACGCCATCGGGATAAACACGGCGCACAGCACCAGACCGATGGCCATGATCGGCCCCGAAACCTCGCGCATCGCCTGATGCGCTGCGTGCAACGGGGTGAAACCCAGCTCGATATTGCGCTCGACGTTTTCCACCACCACGATGGCGTCGTCCACCACGATGCCAATCGCCAGCACCAGGCCAAACAGGGTCAAGGTATTGATTGAATAACCCAGCAGGTAGAGAAAGGCGAAGGTCCCGACGATAGACACCGGCACCGCAAGCAACGGAATGATCGAGGCCCGCCAGGTCTGCAGGAACAGCACCACCACCAGCACAATCAGCACCATCGCTTCGAGCAAGGTGTGCTGCACTGAGTTGATCGATTCACGGACAAACACGGTCGGGTCCCAGACGCTGACGTAGCTCACGCCCTCGGGGAAGTCCTTGGACAGGTGATCGAGCTTGGCATAGACCGCGTTGGCCACCTCGATGGCATTGGCGCCGGGGGTGAGGAAAATACCCACCGCAACTTCCGGGTTTTTGCCACGGAACACCCGCAGCGTGTAATCGTCGGCGTCCAGTTGCACCCGCGCCACGTGCGACAGGCGCGTGACTTGCCCGTCGCTGCCGGTCTTGAGGATGATGTCGCCAAATTCTTGCTCGGTTTTGAGTCGCCCCTGTACGTTGATCGAGATCAGAAACTCATTGTTCTGCGGCGCAGGTTCTGCGCCCAATTGCCCGGCCGAGACCTGCACGTTCTGCTGGCGGATCGCGCTAATCGCATCCTGCGCAGTGATGCCGCGCGCAGCCAGCTTGTTGGGGTCGAGCCAGACGCGCATTGCGTAGTCGCCCGCGCCATACAAAATGACATCACCGATCCCGGGAATGCGCGACAGCTCGTCTTTCACATGCAAACGCAGATAATTGCGCAGGTAGAGCGCATCGAACTGATCATTGCCGGAGAACATGTCTACAAACATCAAGGGTGTCGGCGACTGCTTTTGCGTAGTCACCCCGTACTGACGCACCGATTCAGGTAAGCGCGACAGGGCCTGGCTGACCCGGTTCTGCACGCGTACGGCCGCGGTGTCGGGGTCGACCTTGGCGTTGAAGGTCACGACCACTTGAAGCGAGCCGTTGGAGCTGGCGACGGACTTCATGTAGATCATGTCTTCGACGCCATTGATCGCCTCTTCAAGAGGGACCGCGACCGATTCAGCGATTTCCTTGGGGTTGGCACCCGGATACGTCGCTTTCACCACGACAGTGGCGGGCACCACTTCGGGGTATTCACCCACCGGCATCAGGGGTATTGCCACTAAGCCCGCAGCGAAAATAATGATCGACAACACAATCGCAAAGATGGGTCTGTCGATAAAAAACTTGGAAAAGTCCATAACAGGAGCCTTTGGCGATTAGTGTTCGTTTTGCACAAGGCGGGGCACTTGAACGTCAGTGTTACCCGGCGCAGCAACCTGCGGCGTTACCGCAGTTCCATCGGCATGAAGTGCGTGCAAGCCCGACACGATGATCGTGTTGTTGCGTTCCAGGCCCGACGTAATGACGCGTTGTTTATCGATGAGTTGGCCGGTTTCGATATAACGTTTTTGCGCCGTGTTATCGGCACTTAAAACATACACATAATGTTTGTCCTGATCGGTCAAGATGGCCCGGTCCGGTACAAGTATCGCCGGTGCCGGATCGCCCACGGATAATTGAACTTTTGCATACAGGCCGGGCGTGAGCAGGCGTTCGCTGTTGTCGACCGTCGCGCGCGCGCGGACAGTACCGGTGGTGGCATTGACTTGATTGTCGAGGAAGTTCAGTTCGCCCACATAAGGAAGCGTTTCATCATTGGCCAGGCCAATGCGCACAGAGGTGCCTGAAACGGTTTTAAGTGTCTTCAGATAATTAAGGTAACTGTGCTCGTCCGGGTCGAAATACACATAGACCGGATTTTGCGAGACCACAGAGGTCAGTTCCGATTGATCGGCAACCGCCAGGTTACCCAGCGTCAACTGCGCGCGGCCGGTGCGCCCATTGATAGGGGAGCGCACTTCAGTGAACTCAAGGTTAAGCGTGGCAGCGGCGACAGCCGATTCGGCGGTGTGCACATCGGCCAGGCTCTGGTCACGGGCCGCCCGTTTCTGCTCCGCCTCCTCTTTGGAAACAGCACTGCTCTTGAGCAGTTGTTGCGCGCGCAGGTCTTGCTGGCTGGCGAGTGCAAGCGATGCGCGGGCACGCTCCAGCTGTGCCCGTGCACTGTCCAATGCGGTGCGATAGGGCCGCTGGTCAATGACGAAGAGCAGGTCTCCCTTCTTCACTTCGCTCCCTTCGCGGTAAGCCACCCGGGTGATATAGCCGCCTACACGGGGGAGTATCGACACCGTGTCTGTGGCGCTGACCCGGCCATTGAAGCTGTCCCACGTTTTAACCGCCTGTTGGGTGACGCGAGCCACCTCGACCGACGGTGCGGGGCTGGTCGATGCCGGGTCGGGCTTTTTGTTGCAACCACTGATCAGCAGTGCAGTGGTGATCATTCCAGTAACGGCGACTAATCGAACGCGCACAGGATCATCCTTATGAAGGGCATTAATGGGCAAAGCGAATGTTCAATTAGCAGGTTTTTGATCCTTCTGTACGGCGCTGGCAGCCACCGACTCTTTCTCGCGCTCAGCACGCTGAAGTTCTTTTTGTTTACGCGCTTCAATAGCGTTTGCTTGTTGAGCAAACATGGCTCTGTTTCGCTCGTTAAAACGTTGGAGTGCTTCTGCACCGTCGGAGGCGTGGGCAAAAAGAGGCAGGGTGCATATAAGGAGTGCTACTAATTTAAATGAAGTTTTCATGATGAACTCTCAACGGGCGCGCACGACGATGCGCTAAATTAAATTCAGTGTTCGAAAGGTAAGTTAATACTCAGTTAACAATTCAATAGGCGGGTAACATTGTCCTCGTGTTCAATAAACATGGGTTGAATGTCAGGCGTGGAGTTAGGCGTGCGCGTGAACGAAATCTGCATTGACCCAGAGGGCGGGGCGCTCTATATAAGTGGGTTCGCGTACCGAAGACACGGTTGCAATTACCCGGTTTTAGAGAGTGCTGTGTCGAGCGGTGGAGGGACTATAGAAAAAAATCCTCTGCGGATAAACCGGGTCCATACGTTTTGTTTTTACGGAAATTCGGACAATGGCATTTGATCGATTGGAAGCGATGCGAGCGTTCTGTCGAATCGTCGAGGTAGGCAGCTTTAGCCGTGCAGCGCAGTCGCTGAATTTAGCCAAGACCACGGTCTCGGGTCAGGTTCAGGCGCTCGAACATTTATTGGGCGTCAAGCTGCTGCATCGCACCACGCGCAAGGTGTCAGCCACCGCTGAAGGCACGGCTTACTACCGGCGCGCCCGCGCAGTGCTGGAAGATGTGAACGAGCTTGAAGCGTCTGTTTCGAGAAGCCGCAACGCCATACGCGGGCACGTAAAAATCGAAATGCCGTCACCGGTGGGCAGTTTATTGATCGGTCCCTCGCTGCCGGATTTCGCGTCCTGCTTCCCGCAGATACACCTGGAAATCAGTTGCGACGAACGCATTGTGGACCTGGTCGAAGAGGGCGTGGATTGCGCCATCCGGGTCGGTCAGGTGTCGGACCAGAATCTGATTTGCCGACCTGTTGGGCTGATGCGCTACTGCTTATGTGCTTCACCCGCGTACCTGGCGGCGACCACCGTGATTGCAAGGCCCACTGATCTTGCTGGGCACACCCACTTGGGATTCAAGTTTCCGGCCACCAACAGGCGTCATCTGCCAACAATCACGCGCGGTAACGAGCAATTCATTCTCGATCAACTGCCGACGATGTATTTCAACAATGGCGGGACTGCGACCGCGGCAACGGTGGCCGGACTGGGCGTGGCATTTGTGCCGCGGGCCGAAGCCGCGATGCACCTGCAAGGTGGCAGCTTGGTAGAAGTGTTGCCCGACTGGCACATGGAAAGCCTGCCCGTCTCCCTGGTGTACCCCCCGACCCGTGATTTATCGGTGAGGGTGCGGGCTTTTTCAGACTGGGCCACGGCCTTGATGGCAGGTAATCCACTGTGGGCGCTTGAGTAGTGCCTGGCCACTCAAAGGTCGCCTCACAGCGGGGAGGGGCGCCCCGGTCAGGGGCGCATGGATCAATTGGCCAGCATTTGCGGACGACGCTTCAAGCGGCGCTTGATAAAGACCGCCAGGCAAATCAGGACCAGCGCCAGCACGCTGAAGAACACTGTATTGAACCAGGGGAAGGGTTCAGCGCGGCTGTTGGTGGCTTCGATTGCAGTGATGTTGGGGAACACCGAGAAAATCTTGATGCGCCAGCCGTAGTAACGAATCAAGGCCAGTTGGTTGGCATCGCGCGAATACCCTTGGGCCTTGGCCTGGATGTCAGCTGAGTCGAATTTGAAATACCACGGAAAGGACCAGCCCGTGTCCTCATTGCGATACACCATCACCTCTTTGGTGACCGGGTCTTCAGTGTTGATGAAATAAACATCCCGGGTCGGGCCGTCAGCGGGGTTTTCTGCGTTGATCACGCCGTTGTGATCGACCCGTTTGACTTCCACGCCCGTGACCATCACCACATCGTGTTGGGGCAGAAAGTAAAACAACCCTAGCCCAACCGCGCCCACTGCAAGCAGGGCGGTGCCCAGCAATATGCCCTTGAGCCACTTCATGCAATAACCACGCACATATTGATAATTCCTGAGGGTGTTAATTGAACCGATGGCGACGTCAACGTGGCCTGATCCGTCTTTTTAGCCGCCCCCGAAGGCTGCGTTCGGTGGCGAAGGTCTTGCTGAGGGTTTAACCCGGATTTACGGCGCACCTTATCGCAGTCTGCGCCTATGACTACAAGTTCAGAGCGCGCTTCCTACATGATTTGTATCAGTTTAGTCACTAATCGGCGTGCAGGTACTGGACCACATGCGTTTTGCCCAGGCGATGCATTTGCACGGCAATGAGCCCGCCCTCAGGCTTATACTGGCCGCCAACGCAATTAACCTTATTCAAACGAACCGAGATACCTCATGAGCCGTTCCCTCTCTATGACCCCGGCGCGCACGGCGGTTGCGCCGCTGGTGGCTTTTATTTTGCTTTTGCTGGGGGCCGTGTTTTTGCAAAACAGCGTCGGCTCACGTCAAGTGTTATTGCTGGTGGTCGGGGCGGCGCTAGGGCTGACGCTTTATCACGCGGCTTTCGGTTTTACCTCGGCCTGGCGGGTGTTTATCAATGATCGGCGTGGCGCCGGTTTGCGTGCGCAAATGGTGATGCTGGCGGTGGCGGTGGTGTTGTTTTTCCCGGCACTGGCTGCGGGGACGTTGTTCGGTCAGCCGGTGGTCGGATTGGTCGCGCCCATCGGGGTGTCGGTGGTGGTGGGGGCGTTTATTTTCGGTATCGGCATGCAACTGGGCGGGGGCTGCGCATCGGGTACGCTGTTCACGGTCGGTGGCGGTAATGCGCGCATGCTGGTGACATTGTTGTTTTTTATCTGCGGCTCATTGATCGCCACGCATCACGTTGACTGGTGGTTTTCACTGCCGTCGTTCCCGGCCACCTCCATCGTCAAAAGCTTTGGGGTCGTGCCCGCATTGCTCGTGAGCCTGGCCGTCTTTGCCTTGATTGCGGCGGTCACGGTACACCTGGAAAAGCGTCGTCATGGTGCACTTGAAGCCCCGGTGGCCAGCCAGCAGCCGGGGCTACGCCGCTTCTTGCGCGGGCCGTGGCCCTTGGTCTGGGGGGCGATTGGTTTAGCGCTGCTCAATTACGCCACGCTGGCGCTGGCCGGGCGGCCGTGGGGCATCACCTCGGCGTTCGCATTGTGGGGGGCCAAAGCGGTCACTGCGCTGGGTGTCGATGTCAGCAGTTGGGGGTTCTGGCAGATCCCCGGCAATGCCAAGGCGCTGGCCGCCCCCGTGTGGCAAGACGTCACCAGCGTGATGAACGTCGGCATCATTCTGGGCGCTTTAATGGCGGCTGGACTGGCAGGGCGATTCGCACCCAGCCTGAAAATCCCGGCGCGTTCGCTGTTGGCGGCTGTCATCGGGGGGCTGTTGCTGGGGTATGGGTCGCGTATGGCCTACGGTTGCAACATTGGCGCGTATTTCAGTGGCATCGCCTCGGGCAGCCTGCATGGCTGGGCGTGGCTAGTGGCGGCATTTATCGGCAACAGCGTGGGTGTGCGCCTGCGTCCGTTTTTCTTTGCCGGCGAGCGTCCACAGGTGGCGTTGAGCGGTTGCTGATGACAGGGCCCGCCAGGGCAATGGGTTGATCCTCATGCCGTGGCGGGCCTTCTTTGCGTTTACAGGTTAGGCAACTGCCCGATACGGCCCATCATTTCGGTGACAATTTGCAGGTCCAGCATGAACTGCTCAACAGTCTTGAACTCGTTGTCAGTGTGCCCGGTGTATTTGACGTTAGGCATGGCCAGGCCAAATTGCACGCCGTTGGGCAGGTCGTGCACCGAGGTCGCGCCTGCCGACGACTCGAACTTATGCTCCAGGCCCAGGTTTTCGGTGGCGACGGCCAGCAGCGCCTTGACCCACTCACCTTCAGGGTTGCGATACATCGGCTCAGCGATGGTGTAATCGAAGGTCACCGGGGTTTTCGTGCTGGCGCTCCAGGCGCCGAGTTTGTCGGCGATTTCTTTCTTCAGCACCTCGGGTGACTTGCCTTTTGGCACGCGCAGGTTAACCGCCAGTTTCAAGCCTTTGTCATCCAGGCCGACATACGTCAGCGAGGTGGTCAACGGCCCCATGAAGGCATCCTTGAACCCGACGCCGAGTTTTTCGCCGGTGTAATCCAGCCCCCAATTTTCGGACGCATAACGCGCAGCGTCGGTGATGTGGTTGGACTTGAGCGCGACTTTGCCGTTCAGACCGTGAATGAAGTCGAGCATGCGCGCGACAGGGTTGACCCCCGATTCAGGCTCGGACGAGTGGGCGGATACGCCTGTGACGGTCAGGAGCACGTCCTTGCCGACGACCTTGGCGTTTACCTCGAAGTCACCGCCATTGCGCTTGGCATACTCGGCCCCGGCTTTGTTCAACTCGCCAGCCAATTCGGCCGGTTTGTCCGTCACCAAGGTGGCCACCGAAGTGGATGGAATCTGGTTGGTGGCCATGCCGCCCGTCAACGAGATGATTTCAGCGCCCTGGCCCAAACCGTCGCGGCGAGCGAAGTTGGCCATGACGGTGCCGTAGCCCTTTTCTGCAATCACCACCGGGTAGCCACCGTCCAGCGCCAAGTTGTACTGGGGCGTCGGGTTATGCTCGAAGTAGTACGGCATGGCGTCGCCCGAAGTCTCTTCGGTGGTATCGACCAACAGCTTGAAGTTGCGCGCCAGCGGCAGTTTTTCTTCTTTGATCACCTTCATGGCGTAAAGGGTGACCACGATACCGTTCTTGTCATCTTCTGTGCCGCGGCCGTACATGCGGTCACCGATCAGCGTGACCTTGAACGGATCAAGGCGTGTGCCGTCTTTGAGCACCCAATTTTCAGGGGTGACGGGTACCACATCGGCATGGGCGTGAATGCCCACCACTTCATCGCCGCTGCCGTCGAGGGAGATCTCATAGACGCGGTTATCGACGTTGCGAAACTTCAGGCCAAAACTCTCGGCCAGGCTTTTGATCTTGTCGGCGATTTTGATGAACTCAGGGTTTTCATGTTGCGCCACGCCCTCGACCGTCACGGTGGGGATGGCCACCAATTCACGCAGCGTTTCGGTTGCGGCCTTGCCGTACTTCACGCGCGTATACAAGCCCAGCAGGCGATGAATCTCGTTTTGCTGTTCAGCGTTAAGCGGCTTGTTGGCGAGAAAAGCGTCGAGGGTCGCGCCGAGGTTATCGGTTTTCGCCAGCTCGCTTTTGCTCAGGACAGTCACGAACTGCCTGAAGTCGTTGATCGAAGCGTCATTGAAGCTTTTCAAAATCGCCGCGCTTTGTTGCGGGGTGATGTTGGCGTTGGCGACGCTGGTGAACGAGGACAAGGCCGCCAGTACCAAGGTGGCCGCAGCCAGTTTTTTCAGGGAGAAATCCATTGCGATGGGCATTCCTTTGCAGGTAATGAGTGAGTAGGTGGTTAAGTTGCTACAAAACTTTTCCAAACTAACACCCCATCGTCGCGCAGGCAGCCCCTCAAATGCGATCTGTCGCACAGAAATGTAAAAGCGACGCACAAATGAAATTGCATCAAAAATCGATTGAAGCACTCAACCGGGCTGTCAGCGGTGCGCCCTGGAACACGTAGTTGTCGCCCATGTAGTCGCCGACATCGCGCCAGTAACGCTTGTCGAACAGGTTGTCGACGGTCAGGCGAAACACCGTGTCGTACCCTTCGATGCGGGTGCTGTAGCGGCTACCCATGTTGAACACCGCATAACTGGCCGCCTGCACGTTGCCCTGTTGGTTGGCGTATTTTTTGCCGCTGTATTGCACGCCGCCGAGCAGCGCCAGGCCATCGACCCACGGCAGGGCGTAATCGCCATAGAGGCTGGCGCGCAGGGTCGGGACGTTGATGGTTTGATGGCCCTCGTACTCGGGCGTGCCGCTACCCGATACCCGTGAGCGGATGGCTGCCACACTTGCAGACACCTGCAAGCGCTGAGTCACCCAGCCGTTAGCCGCCAGTTCCAGCCCGGTGTTTTTCTGCTCGCCTTGCTGCACGTAGGTGAAGTGGCCAGCGCCATCGGGTTGCGAATACTGGTACGCCTGGCGCATCTGGAACAGCGTGGCGCTGAGGCTCAAGCGCTGCCAGTCGTACTTGACCCCGGCTTCGATTTGCCGCGCAACGCTGGGCGTCAGGATCTCAAAGGCATTGCTGGCGAACCACGGCGCTGTGCCACCCAGCGACAAGCCTTTGCTGTAGCGGGTGTAGAGCGTCAGGTTGTGCAGCGGTTTGTAGATCAGCGCTGCCTGCGGCAGGAATTCGTAGCGTTGGGTGTGGCGCGTGGTGTCACCGCTGTCGTCGAAGGTTTTTTCGTCCAGGCGTACTTCGCGCCCGCCCAGTACGGTTTGCCATTGCTCGTTGAAGCTGATGCGATCGTTGAAGAACACCCCGTATTGGCGGCTGTCGAGGCGTCGGTGGCTGTCGTTCAAAGCACCGTTGTAGCGCGGGTAGTCTGCGGGTTCGGCGTGGATGTTAGCGCTGCCGATCCACTCCATGATCGAGGTGCGGTTATTCACCACGCGGCGCAAGGCGCTGCTGCCCACCGTCAATTCATGGCGCAGGCCGCCCGTATTGAAACTGCCGCTGAGGGTGGCTTGGGCCTCGTCGTTGCGCCGAGTGTCATCGGGGCTGCGGAAGTCGTAAATATCGTAGCCGCCTTCAGGGGTGAAATAGTTGCCTTGGGAGCACGCGTCGCCTGTCGCGCATCCACCCCAGGCAAAGGCGCTGTAGTCGTCGATCACCACTTTGCTGCGTGAGGCGCTGAGGGTGCCTTTCCAGTTGTCGCTGAAGCGGTACTCAAAGTTGCCGTTCATGTTCAGCGAATCGATGGTGACGGGTTTTGAGCCGCTTTGATGGCCCAGCAGTTTTTTTGGCGAGGCGTCATGGGGCAGTTCGGTGCCACCCAGCAGTTGGTAACCGGGCACTGAACGTTGTTCTTTGGTCTGGTATTCCACATCCAGTTGCAGCAGCGCATCGGGGCTGATGTTCCAGTCGAAGGCCAGCGACACGAAATCGCGCTGGCCATTGGCGTGCTCAACGTATGAGTGGATGTCTTCATGGGCCACGTTGGCGCGCAGGCCAAATTGTTGCTCCCTGCCAAACCAGCCGCCGACGTCGGTGGCGATGTAACCGCTGCCACGCTCGTCGGTGGACACCGTTACCGAGCGCACATCGGCTGCGCGTTTGGTCACATAGTTGACCAAGCCGCCGGGTTCCGACATGCCGGTTTGCAAGCCAGAAAGGCCTTTGAGCAGTTCCACTTGCTGCTTGTTCTCAAGCCCGACGTTTTGCTCGCCAGCGATGGTGCGCCCATTGATTTTGTAGCTGCTGGCCGCGTTCAGCGAGAAACCGCGCACTACAAAGTTCTGGTAATAACCGATGGGGGCATAGCTTTCGCCGACCGACGCGTCATTTTTTAACACGTCGCTGAGCAGGCGCGCCTGTTGGTCGTTGATCAGCGCTTCATTGAACACCGAAATCGAAGCCGGGGTGTCGAGCAACGGTGCCGCGTCAAACCCGCCGACCGATGCCGTGTCTGCCTGATAGCCAATGCTGTCCTGGCCGGTGACCGAAATGGCGGGCAGCTCGGTTTCACTGGCGTGAGCCGTTTGCACGGCGCTGGTGACCAGCAGGCTGAAACTCAAGGCATTGAATGCAAGACGCGGCGAAGGCTTGACCATGAAAACTCCTGAACAGCCCCGCGCCTGCTGGCCTGTGCACGCTGGCGCCGGCACGGGGAGATGTTGCCTGGCTGGTTGCCAGATCTTTGAGGCGCGCAGGGTAGCATCTCTGGGCTGCGCACTAACCTGTTTGGGGCAGTGCACGGTTGAAGCGGGGCACAGGCACCCGTGCGACAAAATGTCTCGCGCGCTCAATCGATGTGCACTAACGTTTGGGGCAGATGCCTATAGAATGCCGCACTGTGTGGCTCAGGCGGCTGACCCGCTGCGCATGGCACGTGTTGTGAATGCAAAAAGCATGTGCCGGGGAGGTCGAGTCATGGGCCTGTTAGATCATCGATAGCGAGTAGTACACCCTTTAAATGAGCACTCCCAACGTTTCATCCAATGCCAATTGGCAACCGGTCATCGCGCTGGCGCTGGCCGCGTTTGTGTTCAATACCACCGAATTTGTGCCCGTGGGCCTGCTGAGTGCGATAGGTGCCAGTTTTGATATGACCACCGCCAGTGTCGGGCTGATGCTCACGATTTATGCGTGGGTCGTGTCGCTGACCTCGCTGCCGATCATGTTGCTGACGCGCAACGTGGAGCGGCGCAAGTTGCTGTTGATCCTCTTTGGCATGTTTATCGCCAGCCATGTGCTGTCCAGTGTGGCGTCCAACTTCGGCATCCTGATGCTCAGCCGAATTGGTGTCGCGTTGTCCCATGCACTGTTCTGGTCCATCACCGCGTCGTTGGCGGTGCGTCTGGCGCCAGAAGGCAAACAGGTGCAAGCACTGGGCTTATTGGCGACCGGCACCTCACTGGCAATGGTCTTGGGAATTCCGCTGGGCCGACTGCTGGGCGAGGCGATGGGCTGGCGCACCACATTTTTGGTAATTGCCGGTTTTGCCGTGGCGTTGGTGTTTTGGCTGGCGCGAACGTTGCCGCTGTTGCCGAGCCAAAACTCGGGCTCGCTCAGAAGCTTGCCGGTGCTGTTCAAGCGTCCGGCGCTGGTGGCCGTTTACGTGCTGACCGCGATGGTGGTCACCGCGCAGTTCACCGCTTACAGCTACATCGAACCGTTCATTCAGACCGTGGCGGGCATGAGTGGCAATGTGGTGACGATCATTTTGCTGCTGTTTGGCGGCGCCGGGATCATTGGTTCGCTGTTGTTCAGCGTGTTGCATCGCCATAGCCCGCAACGCTTTCTGGTGGTTGCCGTGTCGGTGCTGGCCGTGTGCCTGACGTTGCTGTTGCCGCTCAGTGGTAAAGAGTCGTATCTGGCCACGTTAAGCCTGTTCTGGGGCATGGCCATCATGTGCTTCGGGTTGGCGTTGCAATCGCGGGTGCTGATGCTTGCACCTGATGCCACTGACGTGGCGATGGCCATGTTCTCCGGCATCTACAACATAGGTATCGGGGGCGGGGCGCTGCTGGGCAGTTGGGTCGGCGCCAACGCGGGTTACTCCTACATTGGCGTAACCGGCGGCGGACTGGCGGGTGTGGCCTTGGCGATTTATTGCGTGAGCATGTACCGGATCAGCCGTTCTGCCGCACAAGACACGCCGCAAGCCTGACGCGCCAGCGCCAAGTGCTGCATCGGCTATGAGACGGGCGAACGGTTGCAATGACATCCCCGGCTTGTCACTCTTTGCGCCGCACACCTCAGGTCTGGACAGGAAATAAGCATGTTTCATGTGGTTACTGCATTCATCGCGCTGTATGTAATGGGGCGCTTCATCTGGCCATTGCGTGTCAGCCTGCCCGGCAAGTGGGTGCTCAGCGCGTTGCTGTTGCTGGTGGCCGAGCATCACCTGATCACCCGCAATGTGTTTGGCAGCATGGCGTCGCCCGAAATACCCGGTGAGGTGTTGATTGCGCTGGGCTGGGCGTTTGGCAGTCTGATCGTGCTGGCACTGCTGCTGTTAATGCGCGATGTAATCGGCTTGCTGACGTATTTTGTCTCACCTCGAAAAGGTCGAGAACTGCTGCGCAATCGGCGCCTGAATGCCGCTCTGGGCATCATCAGCGTCGGCTTGTCGTTATTGGGCGTGTGGCAAGCGATACGCGTGCCGGATGTGAAAAACATTGAAGTCACGGTGCCGCATTTGCCGGCGCAAATGGACGGCTTGCGGCTGGTGCAACTGAGCGACCTGCACGCCAGCCGACTGCTGCAAGCGCCGTGGATGCAGGCGGTGGTCGAAAAAACCAATGCCCTGCAACCGGATCTGATTGTGATCACCGGCGACCTGGTCGATGGCACCCCGCAAGCCCGTGCAGCCGATGTGCAACCTTTGCAGCAGCTCAGCGCACGGTATGGCGTGTTTGCCATCCCCGGTAACCACGAATACTACGTTGACTACGTGCACTGGTTGCCCGCGTTCGAACAGTTGGGCCTGCACATGCTGCTCAATGAACACGTGCTGGTGACCCATAACGGTCGGCAATTGGTACTGGCGGGTATCACCGACAAAGCGGCGTCGACATCGAGGTTACCGTTGCCGGACGTAGCCGCATCCCTGCGCGATGCTCCGCAGGATGCCCCGGTGATCCTGCTCAGTCACCGCCCCATTGGCGCCCTGGCCAATGCCAGGCAAGGCGTCGGTCTGCAACTGTCGGGGCACACCCACGGTGGCCAAATCCTGGGGCCGCATCTATTGGCGCAATGGGCCAATCAGGGGTTTGTCTCGGGACTTTACGATGTGCAAGGCATGCAGCTTTACGTGAGCAACGGCACCGGGTTGTGGAACGGCTTTCCTGTTCGGCTGGGTCGTGCGGCAGAAATCACTCACATCACCCTGCGCGCGCCAGCACCCTAAGCATTGATCCAGCCCAGCGTAAGGTCGGTCAACACCGCATACCGAGCCGCTTTGGCCAGCGTCACAATCAGCACAAACCGCCAAAGCGGCTCGCGCATCACCCCGGCGATCAGGGTCAGAGGATCGCCAATGATCGGCACCCAACTGAGCAGCAACGACCAGCGGCCATAGCGCAGATAAAACTGCTGCGCTTTTTCAAGCTTTGTTTGGCTCACGGGAAACCAGCGCTTGTGGCGAAAGCGCTCGACCGAGCGCCCCAGTAGCCAGTTGAGCACCGACCCCAGCACATTGCCGAGTGTGGCGACGATCAACAGCAGCACCACGCTGTAGCGGGTCGACACCAGCATGCCCACCAGCACCGCTTCGGACTGCATCGGCAACAGGGACGCCGCGCCAAATGCGGCGAGGAACAGCCCGATGTAACTGGTGAACTCGAACACTCAAAATCGCTCTGGCGGCTATGCAGCGCAGCTTTTTAGCATCAAATGGCATCCGCTGCCCATAAAAAAGGCGCTGCCTGAGCCGCGCCTGTACACCTTTGCCCTCAGCGAAATTCAAACAACTCCACATGCAGATTCTTCTCGGGCACGCCGCACTCGCGCATCAGTTCGCGAACCCGCAGCAACAAGCCTTTTGGACCGCAGAAGCTGACATGCACCGCTGCCGGTGAAGTGTGGTTGAGTGCCTGGCGCAGGTGCTCGGCCAGTTGCTCGGTGCCCCCGCTATTGGCCACGAATGCCACGCCCCGTTGTTCGGCCACCTGTTGCAGTTGTTCTGCAGGCGGGAAGGCGCGGGCAGGGTTGAAGCAATAGATCAGGGTGGCGGCGTCGAAACGCTCGCCGTGCGGGTCTTGCAACCAGGCGATAAAGGGCGAGATGCCGACGCCTGCGCCAATCCAGATTTCCTTGGCCGCATTGGCCGGACGTTTGAAGTGCCCGTAAGGCGCGTAGAGGTCGGCAATCATGCCGATTTTGACCTGTTCGCGTAAGGCTTGGGTGTAGTCCCCCAAGGCCCGGATCACGAACTCAAGGTGGCCGTTTTCACGGTGGGCGCAGGCGATGGTGAAGGGGTGAGGCTCGCGCAGGCCTTTGTCCTTGAACGACAGAAACGCGAACTGACCGGCCTTGAAGGCAAAGCCTTTACCGATGGGGGCCAGGGTCAAGTGCACCGCGCCTTTGTCGCTGCGCACGTTGATCACGCGGTATTCACCGGCACGCGCCACGAACGGGTACAGCAGCAGTTTGTACAGCGCCGCCAATATGCCCAGTACGCAGAGCACGCCCAGCCAAATGCCCGCTGGGCTGAGCAGGGTGATGGGGGATTTGAAGCTCAGACCGTGCAGGATCACGATCAAAAACAGCGGGCCGGACAGTTTGTGCCACCAGCGCCATACGCTGTAGGGGATGTTGCGGTTCAAGGCGAGCAGCACAATCATGCCCAGCGCGACGTAGCTCAACTGACGCACCATGCGCGTCCAGTATTTGGACAGCTCCACAATGGGCACGCTGTTCCACACCTCCAGGTTGGCTTTGAACACCAAATGGTACGAGGCAAACACCAGCGCCCAGATGCCCAGCCATTTGTGGGTGTCGTAGACACGGTCGAGGCCGCCGAACAGATTTTCCACCACGCGCCAACGGCTGGCGAGCAGGCAAGACACGGCCATATACGCCAACGCAGTGGCGCCCAGGATCAGACTCAGTGTGGCGCTGGTCAGCCACGTGTCAGCGGGGATTTCCAGCAGCAGGGTCAGTGCCGTTATCAGCAAAATACCAACCAGCCAGTGCCAGTTCTTCACGGGTGTACTCCCATCATCAATCCGTTGTGCCTAAGACTGAAAACCGGCCCTCCTTGGGGTTTCAGGGAAGCCGGAGTCTAACGGGATGCGCGAAGAGGCCTGTGATCTCGGTCAGGCCAGGCCCGATTAGTCGATGTACAGCGTGTGCAGCACGTAGCGCAGCGAGGCGGGCAGGGTTTGGCCGTGACTCATGCCTTTGAACGGGTGGAACTGCACGTTCAGCCCCTCGATATCTTGTAAATCCGTGACCAGTTGCTGCATCCGTTGATCGGGGGGGCCGCTGGTTGGCGCTCGCGGGTTGCCGGGTTCATCGGTGCCGCGCATCAACAACACCCCGGTTGTGTGGCCCGCCATGCGCTTTTTCAAGTCTGCAACCTGTTGGGCTGCGATACCGTCGCCCCACCACAGTGACGGGCTGGCGGCGGCATAGTGAGCGAACTCGCCGGGGCGGGTCAGCAGTGCGTGCAGCACCAGCAAACCGCCGTACGAGTGGCCCCACAGGGTTTGTTGTTCAAGGTTGATGGGCGCTTTGGCCGCTACGGCGGGGCGCAAGCGATCACGCAGCAAGTCAAGGAACGTATCGGCGCCGCCGCTGGGAAGACCGGTGAGGGGATCGCTCTGCGCCTTCAAACCGGCGCGCGCAGGCGTGTAGTCGTATGTGCGGGCCGTGCGCTCAATGCGCAGCGGCGTGTCATACCCCACCGCTACCAGCAGCGGAGCCTGACCGTGGGCCAGGCGACTGAGCAACTCGGCATCCAGTGCACCGACGGCCGCGTTGCCATCGAGCATCCACAGCACCGGGAAGCCGGTTTTGGGGGCGGCAGTGGCCGGGCGCCCGATCCACAGTTGGTAATGGCGTTGGCCATCCGCCGAGTCGATCAGTAACCGGCTGAAGCGGTAATCCAGGTCCTGGCGTTGCAGCAACCGGGTGTCCATTGGGGCGTCCAGCGCAGGCCGGGCCTGCGCCGCGAACCCTGGCAGTGCCAGGGCAAGCAGCAACGCCAGAGGGAGCGAGAGGTGTCTCATCAGGCGATCTCGTCAGGTTTAGAACGATGCAGTCAGGCTGGTGTAGAGCGTGCGCCCCGGTTCGTTGTACGTAGCGGCACCGGCACCTGCGATGTTGTTCACGCCTTGGGCGTTGCCTTCGCGGTACAGGCGCTTGTCGAACAGGTTATCCACGCCTGCGGTCACGCTCAGGTGGCGGGTGATCGCATAAGTGCCACTCACACCGGCAATGGCGTAGGGCGCGAGCTGGTTGTTGGCGGTGCCCGTGACGCGATCGCCGTGGTAGTCGTATTTTTTCGGTGTTTGCTTGCCGTACCAGGTCGCGCTCATTTGCAGCGACAGGTCTGGCGTGGCTTGCCAGTCCAGCATCGAGTTCACCGTGTAGCGCGGGGTCACGGACAGGTAGTCGCCGGTCTGTTTGTTTTTAGATTGCAGCATGTAGGTGAAGTTGTTGGTCCAGTTCAGTTGCTCGGCCAGCGGCAGGGTCAGCGTGCCTTCCAACCCTTCGACCAGCGCTTTGGGGACGTTTTCCCACTGGTAGATCGCCGCATTGGCATATTCGCCTTTACCGCCACTGGCCTGACCAATCGGACTCAGGCCCGATTCGATCTTGTTTTTGTAGTCGTTGCGAAAATACGTCAGGCCCGCGACCACGCCGTTGTCCTTGTATTCGATGCCCAGTTCCTTGTTGACGCTGGTTTCGGCCTTAAGGTCGGCATTGCCTTGCAGGTAGCAACTGGTGCTCTGGCCATAGCAACCCTGGCCACGGCTGTACAGCAAGTAGTCGGGGTTGAGCTGGTACAGGTTCGGTGCTTTGTAGGCACGGGCGATACCGGCTTTGAGGGTCAAGGTGTCGGTCAGCGCGTGGGACAGGTTCAGCGAGGGGCTCCAGTTGTCCCCGACCACGTTGTGGTGATCCAGGCGCAGCCCCGGTGTGAGCATGGTGCCGGGTAACAGCTCGATGTTGTCTTCGGCAAACAGCGAGAAGATCCGCGCCGACGATGCGGTGCTGCGGTTGCTGCTGCTCAGGCCACCGACGGTGCCACCTTCGCTGGTGGTTTGGGTGTTGGCACTCGGGTCATCGAGTTTTTGCTCAGTCCACTCGGTGCCCAGGGTCAGGGTTTGATCCAGCCCGGCGTGCAGCGGCAAGTTGATTTCGCCGTGGGCCGTCAGGTCACGCAGCACGGCGGTGTAGAAGTTGGTGTCGCTGAAAATCCCTTCGGTGCCGCCGGCCAGCCCTTCGTTGAGGCGAGAGTTGCGGGTCTTTTCATACTGGATAAAGGCCATGCTATTGCCCACCTCCCATTCGCCGCGGTGGGTCAGGGCATAGGTCTCGCGGTAGGTGCGATTGGTTTCGTGGCCGAGCATTTTTTTCACGTTGGCGTTGCTGTTGGTGTTTTGCGTATCGCCGGTGTAGAGGTTGCCTTGGCGGCTGAAACCCGCTTCGAAGTCCAGAGTCTGGTCCGGGGTCATGCGCCAGCTCAGTAAGCCATTGAAGTCTTTGTTGCGTACCCCTTCGCGGCCTGCGGGCAGGGTGCCGGCCTGATTGGCGCTGCGCGCCGATTGGTGCCCGGCGTTGATGTCCCAGTCATCGGGATCGGTCTTGGCGATGTTGCCGTACACGCGGTAGCTGAGGTTCTCGGTCAGGGGGCCATTGAGGCCGAAGTTCATGCGCTGCGTTGCGCCTTCGTCCTTGTGCTGTGGGAACGAGGTGTACACGGTCACGTCGCCGTGGGTCTCGGCGCCTGCCTGCTTGGTGATGATATTGACCACACCACCGGCGGCACCGTTGCCATAACGGGCGGCGGCGGGGCCGCGCAACACTTGGATCTGCTCAACCTGATCGGCCGGCACCCAGTTGGTATCGCCACGGCTGTCGCGTTCACCGCGCCAGCCGTAGCGCACCGAGTTGCGGCTGTTGACCGGTTTGCCGTCCACCAGAATCAGGGTGTTTTCCGGGCCCATGCCACGGATGTCGATCTGGCGGTTATTGCCGCGTTGCCCACTGGTGGAGTTGCCGGTGAGATTGACGCCGGGCATGGTGCGGATGATCTGCGAAAGGTCATTGGCCGCAGGGCGCTTTTTAATGTCTTGGGCGGTAATGATCGACACGCCGGGTGCCTGTTTGGTTTCTTCCTGCGCCGTGGCGATCACGTTGGTGTTACCCAGTTGCAGCGCGGGTGGCGCAGTGTCTTCGTCTGCGAGAGCGGCATGAACAGCACCGCTCAACAACCAGCAACCGGACAACACAAAAGGGGCGATTGGGCGCAACACACGTAACGACATCGGTGATCTCCGGGACGGCCTGATACAAGAAGATCACGAATGATAATGACTGCTAATTGAGAGTAAAGCGCATTAACTTTCTAAACACTTGTGCCGCGTCCTCAGCCACCCTCAGCCTGCGCTGCCGGTAATAGCAGGTGCATGCACAGCCCCGGCCGCTCATTGGTGGCCCACAACCGGCCTTGTTGCAGTTCAATGGCCCGCTGGGCAATCGCCAGCCCCAGGCCGAAGCCTTCGCCCACGCATCCGGACAGCCGCTGATAGGGCACAAACAGCGTGTCCAGCTCATCAGGGGGCACACCGGGTCCCTCGTCCTTCAGGCACAGATGCCACGCATCGCCTTCGCGCCACCCGCTCAGGGTCACTTGGCCTTGCAGCGGCGAATAGCGGATGGCATTGCGCAGCAGGTTTTCCAGTGCCTGGGCCAAACTGTCGAGGTTGACGTTGACGCAACAGTCGGTGCTCAACAGGCAAGGCATGCGGTCAACGGGCCACTGGCTTTCGAAGCAGGCGTCTTCGCGCAGCGCTTCCCAGACCGACAGCACCAGCACCGGCTCGCGGGTCAGTTGTGGGCGTTCAGTGTCCATCCACGCGAGGTTGAGGGTGTCTTCGAGCAAATGCTGCATGTCATCGATTTCACGGTCCAGGCGTTGGCGCAGTTGCGCGTTTGGTAACTGACTGTCGTGGGCGATGCGCAGGCGCGCCAACGGCGTTCGCAGTTCGTGAGACAGGGTACGCAACAGCAAACGTTGCTGATTGAGGCTGTTGCGCAAGCGGCTGGCCATGTGCTCGAAGGCGTGTGCCAATTCGCCCAGTTCGTCGCGACGACGCATCAGGGCCAGTGGCGCCTGGCTGTCGAGGTCGTCAGCGCGCAACGCGTCGGCGCGATCACGCAGGCGGTTGAGCGGCACCACCAGTTGGCGGTAGAGCAACACGCCGAGTAACGCCGCCAGCAGGGTCGGCATCACGCCGTGGCTGAAAGCATGGGTCCAGGCGGTCAGGCCGTTGGGCAGCAAGCGCTCGGGTAGTTGAATCACCAATTGGCCCTGTTGCGGGTGGTCCGGGAACGGAATGCTGACGTAGGGCAGTTCATCCATCAGGCGGCGGCTCATGGGCCAGTCGAGCTTGCGCATGAACGTCAACTGTTGGTAATGCGCGGGGGTAACAGGCGTGTTGCTCAGGCTTTCAAGTCGTGGCCCAAGCACCGCGACCCAGGTTTGTTCGCGGGCAGACAATCGCTCGGTGAAGCGCTCCAGCCCGTCGGTGCCTTGCTCGCGCCAGATGTCCTGGGCCTGTTGCGCGTAATCGCGCAGATAGTCGCGCTCCTGGGCAGACAGAAAATAGGTGCTGCGCTCGGCCGACAGCCCCCAGATCCAGATGAACCAGGTCAGTAGCAGGCAAAAGCTGATTTGCAGCAGCGCCAGTTTCCACAACAACGGATGACGGCGCATCAGGCGGGTTGCGACTCGATCAAGATGTAGCCCTGACTGCGCACCGATTGAATTTGCAGATGTTGCACGCCGACAGCGGCGAGCTTGCGCCGCAGGTTACACACATGCACATCCTGCCCCCGATCCAGCCGCGTGTAAATACGGTGCAGTACCTGCTGATACAAAAAAGCTTTGCTCAAGGCCTGGCCGCCATGTTCGCGCAAGGTCATCAGCAGGCGAAATTCCGAACCGGTGAGCCCGGCGAAATGGCCCGCGTGGAGCACGTCCTGCGCCTCGTCATCGTAGGTCAGCGCACTGTCGAGTGTTTGCACAGGGCGTTGGGCCTGCATGGCCATGCGCCGCAGCAGGGCATCGGTGCGCGCATCCAGTTCGGCGAGGCTGAAAGGTTTGGGCAAGTAATCATCTGCGCCGCGGGTAAAGCCGCTGATGCGATCCTGCTCGTTGCCCAGCGCCGACATCAGCATCACGGGCACGTTTTGATGCGTGCGCAAGGTTTCGAGCAGGCTCAGGCCGTCAAGGCCGGGCAACATAATGTCCAGCAGCACCAGGTCAAAGGGTTGGCTTTGCAGGGCATTCAAGCCCTGGGTGCCATCGACACAGGCGGTCACGGCAAAGCCGCGTTGCAATAAGTGACGTTCAAGGTCATGGCGCAACCGAAAATCGTCTTCGACAAGTAGCAGATGAGGGGAGGTTCGCATAAGGCACTGATTGAGAACGTTTAACATTCGCGAATATCCCACCATTGGCGATGCTGTGCAATTGCTATCAATGACGCGAGGCTTTTTAGTCCGGCAAATACTGGTCGCTGACAAAGCCCGAGTAATCCGCTGACACGCTCTCGATTTTGCCTTGGTCCTTGAGGAAAGCGGCAGTTTGCGCAAGGTCTTTGGCCGTGCCACCGCCCAGCAATCGGGCGGATTTTTGCTCTTGGGTGGAAGGGAAATGTGCACCTTGCAACAACTCGGGGATGTCTTGTGCATTGGCACCGGTCAGGGCGGCGATCTTCTGCACGTTGGGCGAATCGGCGGTCCAGTCCGCCTGATGGGCGTTGTAGTCGGCAATGGCATCAAGGCTGACCTTGGCAAATTGGGCGATGACTTCGGGGTGCTTCTCGGCGTAGTCCTTGCGCGCGACCCACACCTCAAAGGTTGGCGCGCCCCATTCGCTGACCTGGCCCGCGTCGGTCAGCACTTTGCCGGTTTTGCGGATCTCGCCCAGCGCAGGCGACCAGGTGAACGCGCCGTCAATATCGCCGCGCTTCCAGGCGGCGGTAATTTGCGCCGGGCTCAGGTTGACCACTTTCACCTGTTGCGGGGTCAGGCCCCAATGTTTCAGTGCGCCGAGCAGGCTGTAATGCGAAGTCGAGACGAAAGGCGTGGCCAGGGTCTTGCCAATCAAGTCTTGCGGGCCGTTGATGCCGCTGCCGTCACGCACCACCAGCGCTTCGGAGCCTTTGATTTGCGCGGTGACGATAAACGTCACCAGCGGCACATTGCGCGATGCCGCAGCGGCCAGCGGGCTTGAACCCAAATTGCCGATTTGCAGATCGCCCGAGGCCAGGGCCGCGACCACGGCCGGGCCTGCATCAAAGCGGCGCCAGTCAATTTTTTCGCCGATGGCCTGCTCATAACGGCCTTCGGCCTGAGCCAGTTTGGTGGGGTCGATACCGGTGATGTAGCCAATGGTCAGGTCAGCCGCGTGTGCCTGAAACGTGGCACCGGCAAGGGCGAGGGCAAGCAAAAGTGGACGCAGGGACATGGGCGCAACCTTGAACTGAGGTGTTTATAAGGTGAGTCCGGCGGTCCGGTGGGCTGAATCTAAGTGCTTTAAATCAAAGGGGAAAATACCGTTTTGGAACTAGCTTAGAGCGTGCCGTGTGCCCATCGATCGCCGCCTGCATGATCCGGGTCAACCGTAGCCGCATCAGAACCGGTTACAAATGCTGGGTGAGGAGTACATAACAAAAAACGAGCACGGCCCGTGCCGAGGGGACTACCCCAAGCCGGTGCCTTAAAGGAATATCGCCATGATTTTCAAGTTTGCGCGTCTGGCCACGGTCGGCCTGACGCTTCTTTACGCCTGTCAAACCCCTGCCAGCGAGCCGACAGCGGCAGCGCCCAGCGTCAACAACGCAGACACCGACCTGATACAACGCGGCCAATACGTGGCCCAGCTCGGCGACTGCATTGCCTGCCACACCGCCAAAGGTGGGGCGGTGATGGCCGGTGGCCTGGAGCTGAAAACGCCCATGGGCACGATCTACTCCAGCAACATCACCCCGGATCCCGAGACCGGGATTGGCCGCTACAGTTTTGAACAGTTCGACACGGTGATGCGCGAAGGCAAAACGCCTGCGGGTGAAAACCTGTACCCGGCCATGCCTTATCCGTCGTACGCGAAAATGAGCGAAGACGACATGCGTGCGTTGTACGCGTATCTCTTGCAAGACGTAACCGCGGTCAAACAGGCCAACCTGCACGCCGACATGAGCTTCCCGTTCAATCAGCGCTGGGGCCTGTCGCTGTGGAACTGGATGTTTGTGGATGCGCAGCCGTTCACCCCGGACCCGTCCAAAAGCGAGGTGATTAACCGCGGTGCCTATCTGGTGCAAGGGCTGGGGCACTGTGGTTCGTGCCATACGCCACGCGGCCTCGCTTTCCAGGAAAAAGCCCTGAGCGACGCTGGCAGCCGCGGCAAACATTACCTCGCGGGGGAAACCGTCGAAGACTGGCGCGCCTTGAGCCTGCGTAACCTGTGGACCGTCGAAGACACCGTGCAACTGCTCAAGACCGGGCAAAACCGTTTTGCCACGGTCTCGGGCAACATGGCGGACGTGATCCACCACAGCACGCAGCACTTCACCGACGCGGACCTGACGGCAATTGCCAGCTACTTGAAATCGCTGCCGCCGGGCAAGGACGATCTGCCCATGCCGTCAGTGGCCATCGCGCCCGCCACAGCACCGGACACGCTGTTCACCACCCGTGGCGGGCTGGGTTATACGCAGTTTTGTGCCGACTGCCATCGCCCGGACGGTGGCGGGGTAAAAGGCATGTTCCCACCGCTCAATGGCAACCCCGGCATTCTGGCGTCCAACCCCGCGACGCTCCTGCACATCACCCTTACCGGTTGGAAAACGGCCGAGACGGCGGCCCATCCACGGGTCTGGACCATGCCCGGGTTTGCGCGGCTGGCAGACGATGAAATCGCCGAGATTCTGAGCTTTGTGCGCAGCAGTTGGGGCAATGACGCGCCCGCCATCAAGCCCGCGCAAGTGGCCCACATGCGCAAGCAATTGAACCCGGACACCCACGACCCCCATGCATTTGTCACCCCGCGGCTGGCCAACCTGCTAACAGCGTCCAATGCTGATCAAGTGGTGCGCGGCATGCGCCTGCACCTGCAAACCAAAGCCTTGCTGCCCGATAACGTAGGCAATGCGCTCAATTGCACCAGTTGCCATTTGAACGCCGGCACGGTGGCCGATGGCTCACCCTTCGTTGGCGTGTCAGCGTTCTTCCCCGGCTATGCGCCGCGTGCGGGCAAACAGATCACGCTCCAAGAACGCATTAATGGCTGCTTTCGTCGATCTATGGATGGCAAGCCGTTGGCGGTGACATCGCCTGATATGCAGGCCATGGTTGCGTATTTCGACTGGATGAAAATGAACACAGCGCCCGGCGACAAAGTGGCGGGCCGGGGAGTGGGCAAGGTGGATCCGGGCATCAAGCCGGACATGGGCAACGGCAAAGCGGTGTACGTCAAGCAATGCGCGGTGTGCCACGGTGACAACGGGCAAGGTTTGAAACACGCGGACGGCGGTTTTATTTTTCCGCCGTTGTGGGGTGACGAGTCCTTCAACATCGGTGCCGGGATGGCGCGTACCTACACCGCTGCGGCGTTCGTCAAACGCAACATGCCGATCGGGTTCCATGAACAGTTCCCGCTGGGGCAGGGCGGCTTGTCGGATCAGGAGGCGGTGGACGTGGCGGCGTATTTCTCGCACCAGCCACGGCCGGACTTCCCGGACAAGGTCAAGGATTGGCCGAATGGCGGTAAACCGGTGGATGCGCGGTACTGAGATCAACAGCCCCTCCCCCCAACCCACACCCTGCGCGAGAGGGTTGGGGGGTGGGTGGCGGTCTTCATTCACACATGCGCATTGCCATGCTTGAGCTGCGGGCTGGCGTATTGCGGTTTCAGAGCGCCCTGATTGTCGAGCAACCAGGCATCCATCACTTTGCGCACCACCGGTCCTGCCACACGCCCACCGGCTTCACCGTTTTCAATCATCACCGAGATCACGATCTGCGGGTCTTCAGCCGGTGCAAAGCCGACAAACAGCGCGTTGTCGCGATTACGCTCGGCCGTCTTCAACCGGTTGTAACGCTCGCCCTGTTTGATCGCCACCACTTGCGCCGTACCACTCTTGCCCGCAATGCGGTATTGCGCGCCGGTGGCTGACGCCCGTGCAATGCCTCGCGCATCGTGCATCACCAATTGCATGGCATGGTTGACCTGCTCCCACTCCTTGGGATCGTGCAGCACGATATTGGCCATCGGGTGTTCGTCCACCGGCGGCGCGCCATCGATGGTGCGCGCCAGGTGCGGGCGGTTCCACACGCCTTTGTTGGCAATCAGCGCCGTGGCCTGCGCCAACTGCAATGGCGTGACCTGCATGTAACCCTGGCCAATGCCCAAAATCACCGTTTCGCCAGGGAACCAGGCTTGGCGTCGTGTGCTGCGCTTCCATTCACGCGAGGGCATCAACCCCGAAGATTCCTCGAACATGTCCAGCGAGACTTTTTGCCCCACGCCAAACATCGACAGGTAATCGTGCATGCGATCAATCCCCAGCTTGGAGGCAAGGTCGTAGAAGTAGGTGTCGTTTGAACGCATGATCGCCGCATTCAAATCGACCCAGCCATCCCCGCTGTGGTTCCAGTTACGGTATTTGTGCTCCACGTTCGGTAACTGGAAGTAACCGGGGTCGAACACCCGGGTCGAGGCTGAAATCACGCCGCTGTCGAGTCCGGCAATCGCCACTTCGGGCTTGATTGTCGAGCCGGGCGCATACAGGCCACGCAACGCGCGGTTGAACAGCGGTTTGTCGATGGAGTCGCGCAGCCCCGAGTAATCCTTGGAGCTGATGCCGGTCACGAACAGGTTGGGGTCGAAGCTGGGTTTGCTGACCATGGCCAGCACTTCGCCGGTTTTCGGGTCCAGGGCGATGATCGAGCCGCGCCGGTCGCCCAACGCGTCTTCGGCCGCTTCCTGCAATTTGATGTCGAGGCTGAGCACGATGTTTTTGCCCGGCACTGCATCGGTGTGGCGCAGCACCCGCATGACGCGGCCCTGAGCGTTGGTTTCAACTTCTTCAAAGCCGACAGTGCCGTGCAACGCGTGCTCGTAAAAACGCTCGATCCCGGTTTTACCTATCGATTGCGTGCCCCGGTACTCGGTGGGGTTCAGCTGTTTGGCTTCTTTCTCGTTGATGCGCCCCACATAACCGACCGAATGCGCGAAGTGATCACCCTGGGGGTAGTGGCGAACGAACTGCGCCTCAACCTCAATGCCCGGCAGGCGGTACTGATTGACGGCCAACAGCGCGATCTGTTCCTCCGTCAGTTCGTAGAGCAGGGTCGAGGGGTCGAACGGGTGGCGGGCCTGTTTCATCGCCTTGGTAAACACGGCGCGGTCTTCTTCGGGCAAATGCAGGATGCTGATGACCGAATCCAGCACTTTGGCGCTGTCGCCCGCGCGTTCGCGGGTCAGGGTCATGTTGAAACTGGGCTGGTTATCGGCCAGCAGCACGCCATTGCGGTCATAGATAAAACCGCGTTCGGGCGGGATCGGCAACACATGCACACGGTTGTTTTCGGACACGGTGGAGTTGTAGTCAAATTCGGTGACTTGCAAGAAATACATCCTGGCCACCAGCGCGCAACTGATCGCCAGCACCAGCGCCGCGCAGGCGATCAGTCTTTTATTGACCAGCCGTTTCTCGGTGTCGTGATCTTTAAGCGGGATCGGCTCGGGCATGGTTCAGGTGTCTCACATCAAAAAACGCAAATACCGCAGCCTGCCGATGAGAGGGTGGGCCACGAAAAGTCGGCGCACACCTTACCAGCACGCTGGAGAATAATCCGCTCATGCAACATGAAACTCGACAGGCTGTGCGCAGCCCCTGCGCTCATGGTTTCTTCAGCAGCACGTAATCGTTTTTGTCAAAACGAGCGCTTAATACCGGCGCGGTATTACCCAAAACGGTTCCTTGCAGGCGCTGGTAATCCTTACGGTCCATGACCACCCACGCGGGTCCGTTGATCGTGCCCAGCTCGGCGGCCGTTTGCGTGAACAGCGCCGACATGTCCCGGTTCACATTGACCATGAACTTGATGGCTTTGGCATCTTTGCCCATGCCATGCAGCACCAGCGGTGCGGGTGTGCGCTCGATCAGGCGCAGCGCCTGATGCGTGAATTCGCGGGTGTCGTACACGCTGCGCTCAAGCGGTTCATACACCATGATGTAAGTCCCCCACACTGCGAAAACGGCACAGCCCGCCAGGCCAGTTGCGCGCCATTGCGCCCTGAACAGCGCCCCGACGGCCAGCAGTTGCAACCCGCCCAACACAAAGAACACCCCCACCAGTGAAGGCACTTGCTCGTCGAAACGTTTACGCGCAATCACCAGACCGACGATCAATAGCCCCGGCAACAGTAAAAAAAGCCCCTGTATCAACCCGCGCAACAGCGCAAACACCCGGCCGTGCATGGCCTGGAAAGGGTAGGCCGCAATGATTGCTGCAAAGGGCAACATCGCCAGCACGTAGCGTGCTTTTTTGGCTTGGGGAATCGACAGACCGATCATCACCACCAAACCCGCCGCGACGCAGTATTTGACCAGTTGCAGCGCTGCGCCCGATTGATGGCGGCCAGTCACCAGCAGCGCCGCCAGGACCAAGGCCGCCAGTGGATAGGCCAACGCATAGTTACCCATGGAGCTGGTGAAGTAATACAACACGCTGCTGGCGCCTTCTGCGCCGTCCATACGCCCGGTGACTTGCATGCGGATCACTTCGTGGACGAAGGTTTGCCCGCCGCTGATCCAGGCCAGTGTCAGCAGCAGGCCGATGCACGCCAGCAGCAGCGCCAGAGCCTGCAACCCGAGGCTGAACATCCGGCGCCCTTGGCCGCTGACCAGGTAATAGCTGCAGAGCACGCCCGCAGGGATGACTAAACCGATAGGACCGCGAATGGCAAAGCCCACTACCAACAAGGCCAGTAACCCGACATGACGCCGTGGGGCCGCCAAATGGTCGTGGGCGTAGGCCAGGTAGAAGGCCCCCAGGCTCACCGCCGCAAGCATTTGGTCCAGCGACACGGCACGCGTTTGGGTGATGAACGTCATGCTCAGCAGGAGCAGGGCAACACTCATGAGCGCCCATTGACGGGAATGGGGCGCCACCAGTCGATAGGTGAGGGTCACGGTGGTTGCGCTGGCAATGGCTGTCGGCAGCCACGCGCTGAGGCTGGTGACTTCGCCAAAAGGTTTGGACAGCAACCAGATGAACAGCGTCGAGGTGGCGCTGTAGTCCGGGTAGGGCTGGCCATAAGTGGTGGGGAAGAAACCGGGGCCGTGACGCAGCATCTCGTTGGCGAATAATACAAAGCGTGAGTCGAAGCCGATCGCCGCCTGGTTGTGCTCACCCAAGATGAACAGCAACAACGCCAGGGCGCCCAGGATCAAGGAGTGACGGTGTTGGACCTGTAAGGCGATGTTGGACGAGTAAGCAGGCATGCACCGTTCCTTGACTCAATAAAAAGCATAAAAAAACGCCGCCCTGGTCATCAGTGGCGGCGCCGTCAGTGTCTTAAGCCTGAGCCGCAGCACGCGGCCATGCTCACCTTGCGCGGTGGGGGGTGCGGCGCGAATTGATGGTCAGTACGCCACCGATCACCAGCGCCACGCCCAGGGTTTTGGACAACGTGAAGCTTTCATGGAATACCGGCAAGCTGGCTGCCAACAGGTACACCAATGCATAACTGACACTGAGCAACGAATAGGCGCGGCCCAAGGGCAAATCCCGCAGGGCCAGCAACCAGCAAAGCATCGACAGGGCGTAGGCCATGATCGCGCCCGTCACCACGGCCAGGGCGCTGAACGAAACATCACCCTGTTTGATTGCGCTCAGCCATTGGGCAGGTTCGGGCAAGCGCGTCATGCTCCAGCGCATACCCAGTTGCGCCCCGCTCACCAGCAATACGCTGGCACTCGCAAAGGTCAAGCCACGGCGCAGGCTCATGCGTGTTGCCCCAGCAAAACCACGCCGGCAATTACCAGCCCCACGCCACACCAGTGCCGCAGGTCGATGGTTTCTTTAAACAGGTAACGGGCGACCAGTGTGATCAGCACAAAATTGAGGCTGAGCATCGGGTAGGCAATGCCGACTTCCAGCCGCTGCAACACCAGCAACCACACCAGCAGCCCCAACCCCAGGCACAGCAAGGCCAGCCACAACCAGGGGGAGCGCAGCTTGTGCGCCACCCCAAGGTCAACGTCGCGCCAGCTTTCGACCGCGTACTTTTGCGCGACTTGCCCCGCACACGTCAGCACACACGCCATGAGCAAGAGCGCCAAAGTCATGGAGTGCTCTGCGGGAAAATCAGAATCACCATGTTGCCTTCGTCATACCGCTGCGCATCCTTGGGCAACATGTCCATTTCATGGCTCTCGTCGCTGTTTTTGACCCGCATCACGACGCCCACCGGACCTTTTTGACGTGCGGCACTCAGCCAGGGGCCGACTTCGGCCAAACCGATGCTTTTACCTTTGGCGTCGTCGTAAGTCAGGCCGTATTTCACTTCACCCTGGGTGTTGTACAACGTCACATCCGGGCGACGCAGGCGCCAGGCCAACGCTGATGCCGCGCCCAAATCATTGCTGAGCAGGGTTTTGGCCTGTGACAGCTCTGCAAGGTGCTCCAGCACAAACTGGTCGGGCATTTTGTTGTGCACCACGCTGCTGGGCATGCTGGCCGGCAGCAACAGCACCAGTACACCCATGCTCAGGGCCGGGGCGGCCCACAGCTTAAGCGGTCGCCACAGTTGCAAGGCCCCTGCACCGATCCAGGTCAGTAACACAATGACCAGCAACGCCACATGCTGCGGTTCGTTGTCGTAAAACGGTTTTTTGATCTGGAAATAGATCAGGGCCAGCAAGGCGACACTGGCCAGCAACAGGTTGACCAGCGCATTGAACCGCAGCGCACCGGTTTTGGCCTGCTCAACACGCTGGATCAATGCATGGCCCAGCAACAGGGCCAGCGGCAGCAGGCACGGCATGATGTAGGTCGGCAGCTTGCCTTTGCTCAGGCTGAACAAGGCCAGCGGCAACAGCATCCACAGCAGTACAAACACCACCTTGGCCTGATGCTTGTTGCGCCAGGCATCTTTGAACGTGACGGGCAGCAACGCAGCCCACGGAAGGCTGGCAACCACCATCAACGGCAGGTAAAACCACCACGGGCGCCCATGCTGAGCGTCTTCACCGGCGAAGCGGCGAATGTGTTCATGCCAGAAGAAGAAGCGCCAGTAATCGGGTTCCTGCGCATGCACCGCCAACACCCAGGGCAGCGACACCAATGCAGCGACCAACATGGCGAGCAGGCCGTATTTGACCATTTCTACAAAGCGTTTCTGCCAGATCATGTAGGGCAGGGCGATCAACACCGGTAACAGAAAAGCCAGAAAGCCTTTGGTCATAAAGCCCATGCCGCAGGCAAACCCCAGCACCGCCCAACTGATCGCCCGCTCACGCCGGGTGCTGCTGTCAATGGCAAACCACAAGGCTGCCAGGCTCAGGTTGACCCACCAGGTGAACTGCGGATCGAGGTTGGAGTAGCCGGCTTGCCCGGCAATCAAACCAAAGGTCATGTACACCAACGCGCAGGCGAAGCTCTTGCGCGGGTCGTTCCACAAGCGGCGCGCCACGGCGTACGCCAGCCACACACTCAGGCCGGTGGCGATGGCAGACGCAATGCGCACACCAAACAGGTTTTCGCCAAAAATCGCCTGGCCAATGGCGATCATCCAGTAGCCGGCAATCGGCTTCTCGAAGTAGCGCAAATCCATGAAATGCGGCGTGACCCAATTACCATCGACCAGTATTTGCTGGCCGATTTGGGCGTAACGCGATTCATCTGGAATCCATAATCCGTGCGTGCCGAGCGGCACCAGGTAAAACAGCACGAAACCCAGAATCAGCAGGGGTATTGCCCAACGATTGAGGGTCATGGCTGCTGCACTCCCAACCAACCTTCACGGCCTTGCAGTACGCCACGGCTCAATTGCCCGGCGGGCACGCTATCGAGATCAGCAGGCAGCAAGTTGCGCAGTGGCTGAAACTGGATATCGCGGGCGCGGGCTTGCACCAGCAGTTGCCGGAAGTCGTTTGCCATAAGAATCCCTTCTACTTCTGCATGGATGGTGTACGCGTTCAGCCGTTGCGGGCTGAAGCGATCAAGAATGTATGAATTGAAGTCGGCGGCGCTCACGTGCGGCCCGACCACTTCATCGAATGTGGGTAAATCGACAGGGATTTGCGGCGCGCCCAGGCTGCCATCGGCCAACCTTGGCCGAAACAGACTGTGCCCGCGGCAATCACTGTTGTAACGAAAACCAAACCGTTGCTTGGCCTCAACCACACGTTCATCGGCACGCCACCCGGCGGCAGCCGAGCACTCGACAGCCTGCCCGGTGATGTCGCTCAACGTGTCGACACCCAGGCGGATGTGCTCGATCAACTGTCGCTCGCTCCAGCGCCCGGTGTTGGCTTGCCAGCCGTGGTGATCCCACGCGTGCAAGCCCACCTCATGGCCTGCGGCCAGAGTCTGGCGCATCAAGTGCCCCAGATCCTTGCCGATCGGTTTGCCGGGCCAGGCGGTGCCGGCCAGCAAAATATCCCAGCCATACAAACTGGCGGCCTTGGAACGCATCATTTTCCAGAAGAACCGAGGCTTGATCAGCCGCCATAAATGGCGGCCCATGTTGTCCGGCCCCACGCTGAAAAAAAACGTGGCTTTGATCTGTGCTTCATCCAGCAGTTCGAGCAGTTGCGGAACCCCCTCACGGGTTCCGCGATACGTGTCGACGTCGATGCGTAGGCCTGCCTGCATTAGCGTTTTTCCGCGATTTCTACCATGGCCTCACGCAAGAAGAAGTCCAGCGTTTTACCAATGGTTTCGCTCAGTTCGATGGTGGGCGTCCAGTCAATCAAGCGACGGGCGTTTTCGATGCTCGGCTTGCGATGGCTGACGTCTTGGTAACCGGTGCCGTAAAACGACTGGCTTTCCACGTCACGGAAACCGGCAAAGGGCGGGAAGTTATCACGCAACGGGTGCGCTTCAAACTGACGCAGCAACTCTTCACCCAATTGACGAATGCTGGCTTCGTTTTCCGGGTTGCCGATGTTGATGATCTGACCGTCACACTTGCCATCACGGTTTTCGATGATGCGCGCCAGCGCCTCGATGCCATCGGCCACGTCAGTGAAGCAGCGTTTTTGCTCACCGCCATCCACCAGACGAATCGGCGTGCCCTCCACCAGGTGCAAGATCAATTGGGTAATGGCGCGCGAGCTGCCCACCCGTGCCGAGTCCAGACGGTCAAGGCGCGGGCCCATCCAGTTGAACGGGCGGAACAGCGTGAACTTGAAGCCTTTTTGGCCATAGGCCCAGATCACGCGGTCGAGCAATTGCTTGGACACCGAATAGATCCAGCGCTGCTTGTTGATCGGGCCGACCACCAGATTGGAGGTGTCTTCGTCGAAATTCTTGTCCTGGCACATGCCATACACTTCGGACGTGGACGGGAAGATCACGCGCTTGTTGTACTTGACGCAGTAACGCACCAGCTTGAGGTTTTCTTCAAAGTCGAGTTCGAACACCCGCAATGGGTTGCGGGTGTATTCGATCGGGGTGGCGATGGCCACCAGTGGCAGCACCACGTCGCATTTTTTAATGTGGTACTCGATCCACTCGGTGTGGATGCTGATATCGCCTTCCACAAAGTGGAAATTAGGGTGGCTGCGCAGACGCTCGATGGCATCAGAGCCGATGTCCAGGCCATACACTTCGTAGCGGTCGTCTTGCAGCAGACGCTCAGACAAATGGTTACCGATGAACCCGTTCACCCCCAGGATCAGTACGCGGGTACGACGCGCCGGGCGCCCGGACTCGCTGCCTCGCAGTCGCGAGCCATCGACCAGACCCAGTTCACGGGCCAATTGCGGGCCGCTTAAATACAAGCCATCGGCGTTGCGTTGCCCAGCGTTAATGATCAGCGAGTCTTTACCGCAGGCAATGCGCAACGGATCGCAGCTGATCACGTGACCCGGTGCCATGCCGTTGTTGCCCGGCATCACTTCACTTGCCCACACAATCAATTGGTGTTCGCCCACCGCGCAGAAGGCGCCGGGGTACGGTTGGGTGACTGCGCGCACCAGGTTGAACAGTTCTTCAGCCGGGCGCGACCATTGCAGCAGGCCGTCAGCGGCAGTACGGCGACCAAAGTAAGTGGCTTTGGATTCGTCTTGCGGGGTTTCTTTAAGCTTGCCTTCGGGCAGCAATGGCAGTGCTTCGGCCAGCAATTTAGCGGCACTATCACGCAGTTTGGCGTGCAGGCTCAGCGCCGTGTCCGAACGCTCGATGCTTACGCGTTGCTGGGCCAGAATGTCGCCTGCATCGGCGCGTTTGACCATGCGGTGCAAGGTGACGCCGGTTTGCGTTTCGCCATTGACCAGCACCCAGTTGGCCGGTGCGCGGCCCCGGTAGCGCGGCAGCAATGAGCCATGCAGGTTGAAGGCGCCGTGGCTGACACTCGCCAGCAACTCTTCACCCAGCAGATGGCGGTAGTAGAACGAGAAAATGTACTGCGCATTGAGCTTGCGAATACGCTCGATCCACAGGGGGTGGTTGGCGTCTTCGGGGGCGTGCACCGGGATGCCTTTGCGCGCGCACAGTTGGGCGACCGATGCGTAAAAATTGTTTTCCTTGGGGTCGTCAGCATGGGTAAACACCGCGGCGATGTCATAGCCTGCATTGAGCAAGGCTTCGATGCCTGTGCAACCAATATCGTGATAGGCGAAAACAACAGCTTTCAAACTCATGATGGGACCTGCGTCGAAGAAGAGAGGGAAGTTGGGTTAGTTGAAATTGAAGCGGTGGCGGGTTCGGCGCGTACGATTTTTTCGATAAAGAATCGTGGCCGTGCCCGCACATCGCTGTACATGCGGCCCAGGTATTCCCCCAGAAGCCCCATGCCAATAAATTGGCCACCGGTGAACACAAACAGCACCGCAAACAGCACGAAAGTGCCGTCGCCTGCCCAGGTCGCGCCAAAGATCAAGCGCAGCACGATCAACATGATCGCGAACAGTCCACCCAGCAGCGCCATGCTAAAGCCGATAATGCTCAGCAGACGCAAAGGCGTGGTGGTCATGCAGGTCACCAGATCGAACATCAGGTTGATCAGGCGCATGGGGCTGTATTTAGAGTCGCCGTGTTCGCGCTCAGCGTGCTCGACCAGCACCTCGGTGGTGTGGCGGGCAAAGCTGTTGGCCAGAATCGGGATAAACGTACTGCGCTCACGGCAGGCGAGCATGGCGTCGACGATGGTGCGTCGGTAAGCGCGCAGCATGCAGCCGTAGTCGCTCATGGCAACCCCGGTTGAGCGCTGCACCGCAAGGTTGATCAAGCGTGACGGCCAGCGGCGCCAGGCCGAGTCCTGGCGGTTGTTGCGCACCGTGCCAACCACGTCATAGCCCAAGGCAGCCTGGGCCACCAGGCGCGGGATTTCTTCCGGCGGGTTTTGCAAGTCGGCGTCCAGCGTGATGACGACATCACCTTTGGAGTGTTCAAAGCCGGCCATGATTGCGGCGTGCTGCCCGTAGTTACGGTTCAGAATGACGGCCACCACCGGGCTGCCTTCGCGCTCGGCGGCGTCCTGGAGGATTTGCGCCGACTCATCGCGGCTGCCGTCATCCACCAGAACAATTTCATACGGTTGGGTCAGTTGCGCGCAGGCCGCTTCGGTGCGACGCAACAACTCAGGCAAACTTTGTTCTTCGTTGTAGACCGGAATGACGATCGACACACACTGGATAGGGTAGGGTTTCAAAGTATTCGTTCCAGTCAGTTTCAATGGCACAAGACAACGGGGCTTTACGTGAAACAGTCACAGGACACAGCAGGTTCACGCGCCCAGAGGATTAAAGCTCATTGCGCAAAAAGGTAAAGTCATCGGGCTGCGTTATCTACATGATTTCGTTGCGAACTCTTGACCCTGCTGTGCAAGGACAGTGCATACGTTAAACGCACTTTTGTGAAAAACCTATGAAAGTCAGATCAACACATCGTGTTTCCAGAAACCAGACAGCTGCTATTCAGGAAAGTATTTACGGCGTCAAAACTTAATCCGAATGCCAGGCGTGTTTTTTAACTGACAGTAAATACTGGCGAACACTTAGTTGGTTTAAACCCTGAGCAAGCTTTGCAATTAAACAGTCGGCAGCGTTATTAAACGGGTGGAAAAAACAGCGTCAATCTGCGGGTATGTGACGCAGGTCACATCGATTGACGCTGTGGTTGAGCGTTTAGTTCAAACCCAGCTTGCCGCGCAAGGTAGAAAGGTCTTCGGCCAGGGTATTGACCGGGCCAATCAAGGCTTTGCGGTCGTTTTCCTTGACCTTGTCGTAGGTCTCAAAACCACCGTCTGCGGTTTTGTACTTGGCCAGGATGGTGTTCACCGTGGTGAAGTTTTTATCCACCTTGGCGGCAAAGGCGCTGTCGTTTTGTTCGAGGTAAGGTCGCAACAGATCAACAATCTTCTTCGCGCCATCGACGTTGCCCTGGAAGTCGTACAAGTCGGTGTGGCTGTAACGATCCTCTTCGCCGGTGACTTTGGTCGCTGCCACTTCTTCCATCAGTGCCGCCGCGCCGCCCACCACTTTTTCCGGCGGGAATGTCAGGCCAGCCACGCGGTTTTGCAGGTCTTTGACGTCTTTGTTCAGGCCGTCAGCCAACTGATCGAGGCCCTGGGTGCTGTTTTCGGAAAACAGGCTGTATTCGATACGGTGAAAACCGGTGAAGTCGGCTGCCTTGACCCCTTGTTCGTGGTCGTCGACCCGTGAATCGATAGACGCATCCAGGTCGCTGAACAGCTCGGCAATCGGCTCAATCGACTCGTAGTACACGCGAGTGGGGGCGTAGAGTTTTTTAGCGGTGGTCAGGTCGCCTTTTTTCACCGCATCGGTGAACTGCTGGGTGTGGCTGGCCAACTCATCCAACTGTTCGGTGACGTAGATCTTGTAGTCGGAAATCGGCGCCACCAAATCCAGGGGCGCCGTTGCCGCGAAAGCCGACAGTGGGGTGTGGAGCAAACCTAAAGCGAGAAACAGGGCAAGCGGCGTCTTCTTCATGGGGCTTTTCCGGGAGGTTGAGGTTAGGCGCGGGGGTGGGGTGATGCGGCATCGAGCAATGAACGCCCAATGAAATCCTGGTCGTCGTGCACACCCGGCAAGGTGAAGAAATAGCCACCGCCTATAGGCTTGAGGTATTCCTCCAGCGGTTCGCCGTTAAGCCGTGTTTGCACTGCGATAAAGCCTTGCTCCAGGTCGCGCTGGTAGCAGATGAACAGCAAGCCCATGTCCAGTTGGCCGTTTTTGTTGACGCCATTGGAGTAGTTGAACGGTCTGCGCAAAATCAGGCTGTTGCGGGTCTGTGGGGTGCGCGGGTTCGCCAGGCGAATGTGGGCGTCGAGCTGGGTGATTTTGCCGTGGGGGTCTTTGCTGTAGTCCGGCACGTCAGTTTCGCGGCTGCCATCCATAGGCGCGCCGCTGGCCTTGCTGCGCCCAAAAATACTTTCCTGCTCTTGCAGGGGGGTGCGATCCCAGCGCTCGACGAAATTGCGGATGATGCGCACCGCTTGATAACTGCCATCGACCGCCCAGCGCGGCTCGTCGCTACCCGGTTGTACCCACACGATCTGATTCATGGCGGTGCGGTCATTGGAGTCGGGGTTGGCCGAACCGTCACGAAAGCCCAAAAAATTACGCGCACTTTGCGCCGGCTCGCCGGGTTTGGCCGGTGCCTGCGGCGGCACGGTGCCTTCTTGTTTCCAGCGCACCAGCAGCAAATCCGGCAGGTTCTTAACAATGTCGCGCAGGGCATGGATGTTGGTGTCGGCGGTGTTGGAGCAGAACTGCACACTCAAGTCGCCATGACACTGTGCGGGGTCGAGGGCATCGTTCGGGAAGCCTTGCATGCGGTTCAGGCGTTTGGGTTTGACGCCGGACAAACCAAAGCGCTCATCGAACAATGACGCGCCCACCGAGACGGTGATGGTCAGGTTGTCGGGGGTGACCACCGGGCCGAGGATGCCTGAATCCGTGGGCGGCAGCTTGGGGTCCACCTGGACGACCGGCCCGCCGGTCATCAGGAAGGCGATGCGCTCATCCAAAGTACGGAACAGGCGTTCGAGGTCTTCGCGGTCGCTGGCCAGCACATCAAATGCCACCAGCATGCCCGCAGCCGGGCGCGGGGTGACGATGCCGCTCTGGTGTTGGCCGTGAATGTCGTGATGGTCACGGGTCTTGTCGCTGCTGGGCGCCTGGGTGACTTGCGCGTTCGCCGGGGCGCTGGCCGCCATGGCTGGGCAGCTCAGGGCGCCGCCCGCCAAAGCAGCACCGGCCACTCCCATGCCCATCAGTAGGCGGCGGCGTTGCAGGTTGAAGTCGTTGGGGCTGTGTGGTGAATCGCTCATGTGCATCTCGTCTGCAATTACAGGCTTTAAAGGCCGAGGGCGGGGTCGATTCCATCGAGTGCGTCGGCCAGAGCCTTGGCCTGGGTGCTGATGTGTTGGCGTTGCGTGCTCGTGACCGTGTCGTACGGGAGGTAGCCGTTGGGTGATTTGAGCGCATTGAATTCGGCCTCCAGCGCTGCGCTGGCGTTATCAATGTTGAGCAGGATGTCGGCGTTGTTCTTGGCCAGTAACGGGCGCAGCAGTTCCACCACTTTGCGTGTGGCTTGGAGGTTGGCGGCGAAGCCATTGATGTCGATATGGCTGTAGCGCTCTTCTTCACCGCTGTTGGCGCGGGTGTCGGCCAGGTTGTGCAGGGTGCGGGCCACAATGTTGACCAATTGCGCAGGGGGCAGTGATTGCGCCAACAGCTGTTGCTTGAGCTGCACCACATTGGCCTGCAATTGTTCGGCAACCGGGGCCAGGCCCTGGGTGCTGTGTTGGTCGAACAGACCGTATTCAAGCCGGTGAAAACCGCTGAAGCCTGGGTCTTGCTCGCGCTGCTCAAAGTAATCGGCACGGGCATTGATCGCGTTGTCCAGCTCTGCCAGTCGTTGCGCCGCTGGCGCTAGGCGCTGATACGCCTCGCGAGCGGGCACATACAGGCTTTGCGCGTGCTCAAGCTCGCCCGCCGCAATGGCGTGCGACAACCCGTCAACGGCATTGATCAACGCATTGCTTTGGCTGCTGAGGTAGACCCGAAATTCGGACAGCGGGCCGATAAACGCGACCATTGAAGGCGGGGCCTTGGCGCTGGCTTCTGATTCAGCCGTCGGGGTGACGTGCAAGGTGCCACGCGGGTTACTGAGCAAGCCGCAGGTGATGACGTAATCGCCCGGCGCCAAAGTTGCGTTGATCACCTGGCTGAGACCGGGGGCAATGTTTTCGCGCTCTTCGACCACCAGCACGCCGTCGAGAATTTCCCATTCCACGGCGCGTTCAGAGGCATTGACGATGCGAAAGCTATTGAACCCGGCAGGCACGCTCAGTGCGTTTGGCTCGCAACTGTGGGGGTGAATCGTGACGGTGATTTCATTGCTGTGAACCTTGCGTTTGGCCGCAGCCAGTTGCGAGGCGTAATAGAACAGCCCGCCGGCCGCGATCATCACGATCACCGAGCCAGCCACTGCCCAGCGCAGGGCGCGAGGGGGTGTACCGCTTGCAGGGGTAGACATGCAGGACCTTATGGGTTTGTCACGCGAGAAGATTGAGGCGCTTGAGGGGCGCCGGGAGCCTGAAAAAACATCACCAGCGCCACCGCCAGATACATCACATACGCACCGAGCACGCTCACGGTGGGCGCATCCTGGTACCCGAACATGCCCGCCAGCACTGAGCCTGTTGGCCCGTCCATCGGCAGGGTGGCGCTCAGATCAAAGACCACGCCTTGCAGGTGATTCCACAACCCGGCCTCGTGCAGTGCCTGCACTGAATTGGCCAAAATACCGGCGGCCACTACCAGAATGAACAGGCCGGTCCAACGGAAGAACAGGCCGAGATTGAGGCGCATGCTGCCGCTGTAAATGGCAAAGCCCACGCCAATCGCCAGCATCAGACCCAGCAGTGCGCCCACCGGGGCTGCGGGGCCTTCGCTTTGCTGGAACACGGCAAGGAGGAAAAAGACGGTTTCGAGGCCTTCACGGGCCACGGCAAAAAACACCATCGCAATCAGCGCCGTGACGTGGTGTTTGGAGCCAGCGAGGGCGTGATCCAGCGAGGTGTGCAATGTGTGCTTGATCGAGCGCGCGACCTTACGCATCCAAAACACCATGGAACTGAGAATGCCCACGGCGATCAGGCCGACAATGCCTTCGAACAGTTCCTGTTGTTTTTGCGGGAATTCGGCACTCATCAATTCCAGGCCACCGCCGACCAACAGCGACAAGGCGGCGGCCAGAAACACGCCGATCCACACGGCGGGCATCCACTGCCCGCGTCCGGTTTGCTTGAGGTAACTGGCAATGATGCCGACGATAAGCGCGGCCTCAATCCCTTCGCGCAGCATGATCAGAAATGGAACCAGCATGGGAAGCGCACCGCGTTACGAATTAGATAGGGTGCTAATTTGTAACATAGTGATACGTATTGCTAAACAAGAATTGATTGCATTCGCTGAACGGTGGCTGAACAGATGACGTAAGCCTGCCGTCATTGCAGCGCTCAGGCTTCCCGTCCAGCCTTATGGCCCGCGCTGATGGCGCCTTCGATGTAACCGATGTGCTGACAATCGCCAATACTGCGCGCCTCAAGCCCGGCACGGGTCAGTTCATCCAGCAGACGGGTATCGGGTTGCGCGCCAATCGCCAGCACCACCGAATCGGCCGCACTGGTGCCGTGTTGGCCGTCTGCCAATTGATAATGCACTGCACGGGCATCAATCAGCGTGACGCTGGCGTGGGTGATGAGCTGGCCACCCAGCGCGCCAATTTCATGCAGCACCCGCCAGCGCCGCACGATGGCCAGCTCGCGCCCCAGATGGCCGGAACTTTCCAGCACGCACACCTCACGCCCGCGTGCGATCAGGAACTCTGCCAGCTCCAGCCCTACCAGTCCGCCGCCGATAATGGTCACGCGTTTGCCCAGCGGCATCCATACCCGTGACAGTTTTTGCAGGGCTTCGCTGCTGTCGGTGATCCCCGCCAGGCTGCCGGCTTTCATCATTGCGCGTTGGGTGAGCGACAGTTTACGTTTGGCGATTTCATCGGCCCGGTCGCCGGTCATTAAGCGGCGCAACTCGTCGCCGCTCCAGACGTGATCCAGGTGTGCACCGGGGATGGAGGGGGCGGCGCGTTCGGCGCCCACGGCCACCAGCACCTGATCGGCGCCAAGATCGCGCAGCAAGGCGGGGTTGGCGAGGGTGTTGAGGCGAATATCAATGCTCGAGTGCTGCACCTGGGCGCGCAGGTTGTCCAGCAGCCGTGCGTTTTCGGCATAGGCCAAACCGGCAAAAAACAGCGTGCCGCCCAAGCGGTCACTGCGCTCGAGCAAGGTCACGCGGTGCCCGCGCAGGCTGGCCACGCGCGCGGCTTCCATGCCCGCCGGGCCAGCGCCCACGACCACCACGTGGCGGGGCGTGAGGGCAGGGCTGATGAGGTATTCGAACTCGTGCCCGGTCATGGGGTTGACCGCACATTTGACCCGCTCGTTGACAAAAATCTGGCTCACGCACACGTAACAGTAAATGCACGGGCGAATGCTCGCGGGTTGTTCATTGAGCAGCTTGTTGGGCAAGTCAGGGTCGGCCAGCAGCTTGCGGCCCATGGCGATGAAGTCGCAGTCGCCACGCTTCAAGGCAGCTTCTGCGACCTCAGGCTCGATGCGTCCGACAGCAATCACCGGCACCTGCACGCTGCGCTTGAGCGCAGCCGTCCATTGCATAAAGCCCGCCGGTTGATGCACCAGCGGCGCCTCGGTAAACACTTCGCCGCTGATGATGCGTGCACTGGCAGACACGCTGATCGCGTCGACGCCTGCGGCTTGAGCCATGCACGCAACGGCCTTGGCGTCTTCCAGCGTGATACCGCCGGGGGTGTGCAGCTCTTGGGCATCCAGGCGTAGCCACAGGCCGAATTGGGCACCGACTTTGGCCCGCACTGCGGCGATGATTTGCAGCAGCAAACGCGCGCGGTTTTGCAGTGACCCGCCGTATTGATCCTCGCGCTGGTTGTAATACGCAGAAAGAAAGCCCGCGATGATGTAACCGTGGGCTGCGTGCAGTTCTACGCCATCAAAGCCTGCACGTTGGGCGCGCTCGGCGGCGCTGGCGAACCAGTCGATCATTTGGGCAATGTCGGCGTCGTCCATGACCCGGATTGGAGACCCTTCGGCGCGGCGTTTCATGGAACTGACAAAGTTGGCCAGTTCTTGGGGCGTCAGCGCCGCCATCATGTCGCTTTGCAGCACCGGCGGGACGGAAGGCACCCACAATTGGCGACCTTCAGCCATGTCGCGTACCGAGGTCTTGCCTGCATGTTGCAGTTGCATGGCAATTTTGGCGCCGTGCTGGTGAACCCGTTCCGCGAGGCGGCTGAGGCCGGGGATGAAGTCGTCGCTGGACACTCCCACCTGAAACGGTTCGGCGGTGCCAGCCGGGAAGGCCACCGAACACACACCCATGATCAGCAAGCCCGCGCCGCCACGGGCACGGGCTTCGTAATAGGCTTGAATGCGCTCGCCGCACTGGCCGTCGGCCTCGGCGTAGTTGGAACCCATGGGCGCCATGATGATGCGGTTACGTACTGTGAGTGAGCCGATGCGACCGGGAGCCAGCAACTGAGGGAATGTTGTCATTGTGATGTCAGCCCAAGCAGATGTTTTGAAGGGGGTAGGCGCGGGTGTTTACGCTTTCAAAAATGCCAGGCACGCGGTGTTGAACAGCTCACGGTGTTCAACTTGCACCCAATGACCGCAGCGGTTGAGCAGGATGAAGCGCGCATTCGGTGCGTGTTTGAGCACTTTCAAGGCACCACTGGCCGGGTTGAAATGGTCGTCTGTGCCCCAGAACCCCAAAATCGGCGCTTGCAGCTCCTCAAGGCGTTCGGTCATGTTCGCCACCTTCATCGTCGAGAACAAATGGCGCGGTTGATGCACCGCCACGGCCACGCGCTCGGCCAGCAAGGTGTCGTCCAGCTGCGAGCTGTCGAACAGTTGCAGGCTCATGACCTGGCGCATCTGTTCAATGCCCAGCGGCCCTGCGTTGTACAACTCGACCATGCGCTGGATACCGATCATGTTGAAGTAGGTATCGCGGTCTTCGACGCCGCCGGGGGCCATCAGGATCAGTTTTTCCACCCGTTGTGGCTCGGCCAGTGCCAGCCCCAGCGCAATGGCACCGCCCAGCGAATTACCGAGCAACGTGGCCCGCCGGACCCCGACCGCCTTGAGAAACCCCGAGAGCGCGTTGACGAAAAAATCCAGGTCGTAGTGCACGTCTTCGGGTTTGTCCGAGCGCCCAAACCCGGGCAAGTCCAGCACCAGGTTACGAAAGCCTGCCGCAGCAAACGCCGGGTAATTGCCTTTGAAGTTACTGAACCCGCTGGCGCCGGGGCCGCTGCCATGCAGCCACACCACCACGGGGCCGCAGCCCTCATCCAGAAAATGCAGGCACAGGCCGTTATCCAGCGTGACGAAATGCCCGATTGGCAGGGGCAGGTCTTGTTCAGTCATCAGGCTATCTCCAGGCATCAGGCAGTGACCGCTTTGCCCAAGGGCGCAGCGGCAGAGGTGGGGTTGAGCAGGTGGTTGCGATAGCGCGGCAAGGCCAGGGCCAAAAAGATCGACGCCAACACCAGCAGCGATACGCAAGAGGCCAGGGCATAGCGCAGGCCTTCGTGACCCAGCGTGTGGGCGAAACCGTCGCTGAGCATGCCAATCAATAGCGGTCCGACCCCCACGCCGAGCAAGGTCATGGACATCACGAAAATAGCCGTGGCCTGGGCCAGACGCGTGGCCGGGAACAGGTGTGAAATAGCGCCCAGACACGGGGTTGCCCACCATGTGCCGAAGAAGCTGAACACCGAATAAAACAGGAAGGCGGTGGGCACGGGTGTAGTGCCGACATAAAACGCAGTACCGGTTGGCCACAGAAAATACGCCAGCGCGAACGGAATGCTGATCAGTGTGCCCAGCAACGGCACACCGATTTGCCAGCCTTTGTCGCGCCGCGCCAATCGGTCGCACAAAATGCCGCAGGTGAGGGTGCCAAACGTTGCGCCCGCACCGCCTGCCACCCCGGCCAGCAGCCCGGCGTCTTGCAGGCTCAGGCCGTGGGAGCGAATCAAAAAGCTCGGGCTCCAGGTGCCAATGGCATAGCCTGCGATGGCGGCGGAGCCGCCGGTGAGCACAATCCACAAAAATGACGGGGTTTGAAACAGTTGCCGCACCGTCACCGCCCAGTGGTCTTGCAGCACATCTGCCGCTTTGACCAGTTGCGCCGGTTTAGGCGCACGCACCGTGAGCAACAGCAGCAGGCCGAGGAAAATACCCGGTGCCCCGATGATCACAAACGCATGCCGCCAACCGTAGTGTTGAGCGATCCAGCCACCCAGACCCAAGCCAAAGATCGCGCCGAGGCTGGAACCGAGCATCAACACTGACAGGGCCGTTGAGCGGCGATGCGGGGGGTACAAATCGGAGACCATCGCCATCGACGGTGCGGTGCCCCCGGCCTCACCGATGGCCACGCCGATACGCGCCACCACCAGCATGCTGAAACTGGCGGCCAGGCCGCAGAACATGGTCATCACGCTCCAGGCGATACAACTGAACGCGATCACGGATTTACGGCCGATGCGATCGGACAAGCGCCCGAGTGGAAAGCCGAACACGGTGTAAAACACGGCAAAGGTCACGCCCGACAGCAGACCGATGCCCGTATCGGAAATACCGAATTCGGCTTTAACGGGTTCAATCAAAATCGCCATCAACAGGCGGTCGATGTAATTGAACACGTAGATGGCGGCGAGCACGCCTAACGCATAGTGAGTTCGCCAAGTGGGACGCAAAGGTGTGGTCACGACGGGTTCTCCCGGTTTTTTGTTCTAGTGGGGGTGTTATTTCACAAGGGCTGCGCGGGGGGCATCGTCCATTCAGACCAAATGACTCGCTCGCAGCGTGCGGCAACGATTTCACGCGATAAATCATCGCTTCGCGGTTTAGTCCCATCGGACGATGTTACGCGTGGGTGCTCAGTCAATCATTGCTCCCGTATCCCGCCATCAGCCTTAACACGCTGTAGTCGGGCAGCTGTTTGGCAAGCGGGAGGGTTGCATGAAATTACTCAATAAAGTGGCTTTTATAACGGGCGCAGGCCAAGGCATGGGCCGGGCCATTGTTCGCTATTTTGCCGGGCAGGGCGCCATCGTGGTCGCTGCCGACATCAATCTGGAGGCCGCACGCCAAACCATCGAAGGGTTGGGCGATAAAGCCTTGGCAGTCAGTTGCAACGTGGCGGACAGCGATAGCGTCGCCAGCGCGATGGCGGCCGTGTACGCACAGTTTGCCCGCTTTGACATTCTGGTGAACAACGCCGGTATCGGCTCCATAGATGCTTTCGCAGACACGCCGGATGAGCACTGGCAGCGTGTGATCGGGGTCAACCTCACCGGGCCGTTTTTCTGTAGCCGCGAAGCCGTGAAGCTGATGCTCAAGGACGGCACGCGCGGTGTGGTGATCAATATTTCCAGCACTGCCGCGCTGACGGGCGAAGGCCCTGGCCATTACTGCGCAGCCAAGGCCGGGGTGATGGGGCTGACACGCAGCATGGCCCGCGAATTGGCCGGGCACGGCATTCGGGTGAACACCCTGGTTCCCGGCCCGACCAACACCCCGATGATGGCCGACATTCCCGAAGACTGGATGCACAGCATGCTCAAGGCCATCCCGCTGGGCCGAATGGGCGAAACCGATGAAATCGCGCGTGCGGCGGCATTTTTGGCCAGCGATGACGCGAGTTTCATCACCGGGCAAAACCTCGCCGTGAACGGCGGTATGGCCTTTATCTAATCGGGTGACGGGAGTGTCAGGCATGGGTAATCGTTTGCAAGACAAAGTGGCCTTTATCACCGGCGCCGGTTCCGGCATCGGCGCGGCAACCGCGTTGCGGTTTGCACAAGAAGGCGCCCTGGTGGTGCTGTGTGGCCGGCGTATCGAGCCGCTTGAAGCAGTGGCGGCGCAGATCCGCGACGGCGGTGGGCGTGCCGAATGCGCGGTGGCCGATGTCAGCGATGAAGCCGCGTACGTCGCCGCCATCGGCGCGGCCGCCGAGCGTAACGGGCGGCTGGATATTTTGGTCAATAACGCGATGGCTTATAGCTGGGGGGCGATTGACAGCACCTCAACGGCTGACTGGCATTCCAACTTCGCCACCACGGTGGACGGCACGTTCTGGGGCACGCGCACCGCCCTGAGTGTGATGCGCGCCCAGGGCAGCGGCTCGATCATCAATATCGCGTCTATCTGCGGGCTGTTCGGCACACCGTGGATGGCCGGGTATTCGGCGGCAAAAGCTGCGGTGATCAACTTCAGCCGCGCGGCGGCCAGTGAAGGTGCCAGCCACAACATTCGCTGCAACGTGGTGATTCCGGGGGTCATCGAAACCCCGGCCACCGGCGGCATGCTGGCTGACAACACGACGCGCGCCAATACCGAAAAACTGATCCCGCTCAAGCGTGTGGGGCAACCCCGTGAAGTGGCCAACGCCATTTTGTTTTTAGCCAGCGACGAAGCCTCGTACATCACCGGCGCCAGTGTGCCGGTCGATGGCGGGCGCAGCAGCGAGCTGTACACGGTATTGGAATAGCCCTCAGGGGCACGGCTTTTAAAGATCGCTTTAAGGACACCGTTTATGGAACAGAACGCCTTGCTCGTTCGTATCGACCGGTTGGAGTCGATTGAAGAAATTCGCCAGTTGGCAGGTAAATACGCATTGTCGCTGGACATGCGTGACCTCGACGCACACGTCAACCTGTTCGCCGAAGACATCCGGGTCGGTCGTGAAAAAACCGGGCGCGCGCACCTCAAGGCCTGGGTCGATGACACGCTGCGCGAGCAGTTTCATGGCACCTCCCATCACCTGGGTCAGCACGTGATCGAGTTCACCGACGCCGATCATGCCGTGGGCGTGGTGTATTCCAAGAACGAGCACGAGACCGGCCCCGAGTGGGTGACCATGCAGATGCTGTATTGGGATGACTACGAGCGCAGGCAGGGCCGTTGGTATTTTCGTCGCCGCTTGCCCTGCTACTGGTACGCCAGTGACTTGAACAAACCGCCGATAGGCACGCAAAAAATGCGCTGGCCGGGGCGGGAACCCTATGCCGGCACGTTTCACGATTTGTTCCCGTCATGGAGCGAGTTTTGGGCCACCCGCCCGGACAAGGCGCAACTGCCTGAAGTGGCCACACCTGCGCCCCTGGAACACTTTCTTGCGACCCTGCGCCGTGGGGCTGGCGCACCGAAAATCCGCGTGCGCTGAGGAGCTGCCATGAGCATTTTGTTTGAACCTGTGCGTCTGGGTGATCTGCATTTGGCCAATCGCATCGTCATGGCGCCCATGACCCGCAGCCGCGCCGATCAACACGGCGTGCCAACGGCCGAGATGGTTGAGTATTACCGCCAGCGGGCGTGCGCCGGACTGATTGTGGCCGAAGGCACTGCGCCTTCGGCCAGCGGACTGGGCTATTGCCGCACACCGGCGATTTATAACGCAGCGCACATCGCCGCCTGGAAAGCGGTGACCGATGCGGTGCATGCCGAAGGCGGCTTGATCGTGTTGCAACTGATGCATGTCGGGCGAGCCGCGAGTGCGCACAACAAACCCGCAGGGGCGGCGACTGTTGCGCCATCGGCCTTGCGCGCGCGCACCCAGTTGTTCACCGATGCACATGGGCTGGTGGATGCCGACGAACCTCAGGCGCTGTCCGTATCAGGCATCGCGCAGGTGGTGGAGCAATACCGCCAGGCAGCGTTGAACGCCCGCGAAGCCGGGTTTGATGGGGTTGAATTGCACGCCACCAGCGGCTACTTGCCGATGCAGTTCATGGCCTCGGGCAGCAACCGGCGTGACGATGCTTACGGTGGCAGCGTGGCAAACCGCATGCGTTTCCCCACGCAAGTGCTGGCCGCGATGGCTTCGGCCATTGGCGCAGGGCGGGTCGGGCTGCGGCTGTGCCCCGGTAATCCGTTCAACGACATCAGCGATGACGACCCGCAGGCCACGGCCGAAGCGTTGTGCAAAGCCGCTGAACCGCTGGATTTAGCCTATGTGCACATCATGCGTTCGCCATTGGCTGAACTGGACGCCTTCGCCCTGGCGCAACGGCATTGCAGCAGCGGGTTGATTTTGAATGACGGTTTTGACGGCGCCAGTGCTGAGGCGGCGTTGCAAGCAGGCCAGGGCGAGGCGGTGTCGTTTGCCCGCCACTTTATCGCCAACCCGGACCTGGTCGAGCGCCTGCGCCACGGTCTGCCACTGGCACGTTTGGAGCGCAAAACCCTGTATTCCCCAGGCCCTGAGGGTTACAGCGATTACCCACGGGCCGGAGCGCTGGCGCCATGAATGACATGACCCCTATCAGCGCCAGCCGGGTAACACGCCAACAGCCCGTACCGCGCGAGCACACCCAGGCGCTGCTTGACGTGCGTGCAGCCGCCAGCGCGCGGATCAAACCCGCCGACCTGTACACCTTGGCCGACCGCCTTGAAGCGCAAGCGCTGCACTGTGCTGACCGGCCCTTTTTGATCGATGGCCCCGAGACGTTCAGTTACGCTCAGGTCGATGCCCATGCCCACCGCATGGCCCATGTGTTTTACGACAACGGGCTGCGCCCCGGCGATGTGTGTGCGCTGGCGATGGAAAATCGCCCGGCGTTTTTTTTCAGTTGGTTCGCGCTGGTCAAACTCGGCGCCGTGGTGGCCTTTATCAACACCCAAGTCAGCGGCAAGCCGCTGGTGCATGCGCTGGCGTCCACGGGTGCCAAGGCGGTGGTGCTGGGTGAAGAATGCCTGAGCAATATGTTGTGCACTGAGGGTTTACCGGATGTGCCGTGGTGGTTGATTGCCGATGCGCAAAACCCGTGTGAGGTGGCGCTGCCCGCGAGGGTGGACACGAGCATTGAGCAGCAAATAGAGCGTGCGCCGCGCACCCCGTTCCCCCGTGAATACCGGGCCAATATTCCTGCCCAGAGCACCACGCTGCTGATTTTTACCTCGGGCACCACCGGTCTGCCCAAGGCGGCGTGTTACAGCCATATGCGCTGGATGGCGTCCGGTGATGTGATGCACGTCACCCTGGGCGCTACCTGTGAGGATGTGTTTTATTGCTGCCTGCCGCTGTACCACGGGGCAGCGGCCACCTCGGTCACGTCCACGGCCCTGAGCGCAGGGGCGAGCATTGTGGTGCGGCGCAAATTCAGCGTGCGCGAGTTCTGGCCCGATGTGCGCAAGCACCGCATCACGACCTTTCAATACATCGGCGAGATCTGCCGTTACCTGCTCAATCAACCCCGCGTTGCCGGTGAACGTCAGCACAGCTTGCGGTACATGTTGGGTGCCGGGCTGACTGCCGAGGCGTGGCAGCGTTGGCTTGAGCGTTTTGGCCCCATCCGGGTGTTTGAAGGCTGGGGCGCGACAGAAGCCAATGCCAACCTGATCAATGTCGACAACTACGTGGGTTCTTGCGGGCGCGTGCCGGACTGGAGCCGCACCAACTTGCGGCTGGTGCGCTATGACGTCGAAAGCGACAGTCATCCACGCGACGAACAGGGGTTTTATCAGCGTTGCCTGCCTGGCGAAGTGGGGGAAGCGATGGGGTTTATCGTCAACCATCCGCACAGTGGTGGTGGCCGCTTTGAGGGGTACACCAACCCGCACGCCACTGAAAGCAAGATCCGCCGCGACGTGTTTGAGGCCGGCGACGCCTATTGGAGTTCGGGCGATTTACTGCGCTACGACGACGATGGGTATTTCTACTTTGTGGACCGCATAGGCGACACCTTCCGCTGGAAAAGTGAAAACGTGTCGACCCTCGAAGTGGCCGACACGCTGAGTGACTTGCCAGGCCTTGAGCTGATCAACGTGTACGGGGTTCAGGTGCCGCAGCACGAGGGGCGCGCCGGTATGGCTGCGATTTTGATGCAGGCCGGTCAGTGCTTTGACCCGCACACTTTTTATGACCTGACCGAGGCGCGCTTGCCGCGCTATGCCGCGCCGCTGTTTGTGCGGGTATCGGCCGCTGCCGACCTGACCAGCACCTTCAAATTGCGCAAAGTCGATTTGCAACGCCAAGGCTATGCGCCCGAACTGTTTGCCGACCCGCTGTTTGTGCGTGACGACAGCGCAGGCACTTATCAGCCGTATTCATTGGACGCTCTGGCGCGTGCCGGTTTGCCGCCATTCGTGGGCAACGGCCATGCGTGAAATCGACGCCCAGGGCCATGAATGGCGTGATGGCCTGCGTTATCCGTGGCCGCACGCCCCGGCCAATGGGCAGGTGCAGGTCGTGGCCGAGGGCGTTGTGTGGTTACGCATGCCGCTGCCCTTTGGTCTGGACCACATCAACCTGTATTTGCTGCGCCACGGCGATGGCTGGGTGGCAGTCGACACCGGCCTCAACACCGCGCAATGCCGCACAGTGTGGGAGCAGGTGTTTGTCGAGGTCATGGGCGGCCTGCCGCTCAAAGCGGTGATCTGCACCCACTTTCACAGCGATCACACCGGCGTGGTGGGATGGCTGGCAGAGCGCTTTCGTTGCCCGGTGTTGATGACCTTGGGCGAGTTCGACGCACTGCATCACGGGCCACCGCAAAGTGCGACGCCGGACTGGGCGTTTCTGGACTTCTATCAACAAGCCGGTTTCAGCGAGACAGACGCCGCCGCGCTGCTGCCCTTGATTCAGGTCGAGCATTTTCGTCCCCAGACGGTGGCCGGTTTTATCCGCCTGAATCAGGGCAGTGAGTTGATCATCGGCCACCGCCGCTGGCAGGTGGTGGTGGGCAGCGGCCATTCCCCCGAGCACGCGTGCCTGTATGCCGCGCACGATCGGCTGCTGATTTCAGGCGATCAAGTATTGCCGCGTATTACCTCAACGGTCGCGGTGCATGTCACTGAACCCCAAGCCAACCCATTGCGCGACTGGCTCGACTCCATCGAGCGCTTGCGGGTGATCCCGGACAGCGTGCTGGTCCTGCCTGCGCATGAGCGACCGTTTTTTAATCTGCATGCGCGCCTTGATCAATTGCGTGATCACCACGCGGGCCATTTGCAGCAGTTGCTCGACGCCTGTGAAACGCCGCGCACGGCGCTGGAGATGATGGCGGTGCTGTTTAAAAAACGCGCGGGGTGTTTTGACGACTTGATGGCCGTGGGCGAGACGCTGGCGCACGCCAACTACCTCATGGCCCGGGGAACCCTGGTGCGTGAGGCGCAAGGCGGGCTGCTGCGTTATCAGCGCGCCCGCACCGGCCTCACTCCGTTCAACCCGCTCGAGCTGTGTTGAGTGGGCGTGTGCAATGACGCTTGAACCCATCGATGCGGCCTGCGTGTCGCGAATCAGGAGAGTCAGTGTGATCAATAAAAACAACAATAAATGGCCGGAGCTTCGCCCGCACAAGGTCCAGGTCACCGGTTTGGCCGCCGCCGTTGCGTTGGTGTCCGGCCCGCTGTGGGCCGGTGAAACCCTTGAGTTCGATAACGGCGCGACCCTGGATTGGTCGGTGACCACCAGTTATGGCATCGGTATGCGGCTGGGTGATCCGAGCAACCGGCTAATGGGCATCAATGCCGACGACCCCAACCGCAACTTTGACCAGCACAGCCTCACCACCAACCGCGTGGGTGCACTGGGCGAGATGATCTTGCGCAAGGACAACTACGGCGCCGTGGTGCGCGCCAGTACCTTTTATGACGATGTGTATCATCGCGGCAACGACAACGATTCCCCCGCCACGGTCAACAAATACGGGAGCAATGACACCTTCACCCGCGACACGCGCACGTTCAGTGGCGGGCGCACGCGCTTGCTCGATGCATATGTCTTCGGCGGCTGGCGCTTTGCGAACGACACCATGCTCGACGTCAAGGCTGGCCGGCATATCGAGTCGTGGGGTGAAAGCCTGTACTACCCCGGCGTTAACGGTGTGCAGAACCCGTCCGATGCGGTCAAGGCCGCGCAACCGGGGGTTGAGGTCAAGGAAGTGCTGCTGCCGGTCGGGCAGGTCTCGGCGTCGTACCGCATCAACCCGCAAATCACCTTGGGCGGCTACGTGCAATACGAATGGAAGGGCACCGAACTGCCCCCCGTGGGCAGCTACTTATCGACCTCGGACGTGATCGGCCCGGGCCGTGAATTTTTGTACGGTGCCGGGGGCGCCAAGGTGCCTTACAACGGCACGGATGAGCCAAGGGACAGCGGGCAGTGGGGCGCACAGATCCGCTTTCGCCCGTTGCCTGAACTGGAAATGTCGCTGTTCCATGTGGTGTACCACGACAAAAACCCGGCCACCGCCTTGATGGGCTATGACCCGCTGCCAATCAACAATGGCCAGTACGCGTACACCAGTAACGGTTATCGCATCAAATACTTCGAAGACATCAAACTCACAGGGATCAGTGCCACCACCAAGGTCGGTGACACCCAGATCGGCGCCGAGTGGTCGTACCGCGACGGTGCGCCGGTGATGGTCAATACCGGGCTTGGGCCAGTGCCGACCCGGGGCAAAGGTCAGCAATTGCAAGTTTCGGCAATGCGCATTCTGGGGGACCGGCCGTGGGCCAGTCAGACCACCTTGACCGGTGAAATCGTCACCGTGCGCGTGGACGACGTGGAAGATGCCTCGGGCGCGCCGAACTTGCAGGGCCTGCCCCTGGACCCGCGCTATGCAGGCGCCGTGCAGTCGTCCAACGATTACACCTATAAAACCGGCTCGGCCTGGCGCACGCGCTCCTCCAGTGCCTATACCGTGGGTGCATCCTTCAGCTATCCGGGGGTTTTCACGGGGTGGGACCTGGAAGTACCGCTGACCTATTCCGATGTCTTCAGCGGAGCGGCACCGATGTCCGGCACCATCGCAGGAGTAGCGGGGGACCGGCGTCTGAGCGCAGGCACCACCTTCAAATACCTGAGCAACCTGGAAGTGTCGCTCAAGTACATCGCGTACCTGGGCGAACCGGACCCGGTCAAGCGTCCATTGGCTGACCGTGATTACGCCACGTTTTCGATGAAATACACGTTCTGAACCCCGGCTGCCTGTCGGGGCGAGCAAGCTTGGGCCGACAGGCGTGTGTTGAATTGACGAAAGAGAGAAACCCATGGGGCTTAAAGGTCATGCGGCCATTGTTGGCAGCGCGCAGTACACACCCGAAAAATACGCCACGGCGCCGCGTATGTTTCATCTGGAGCAAGTGGCGGATCTGGCCGCACAGGCGCTGCGTGATGCCGGGTTACAGGCATCCGACCTCGACGGTCTGGTGATTAACGGCCCGCAATTTCACGAAGCCTCGGTGTTCGTGCCCGCGATGGCGGCCGAGTACCTTGGGTTGCAGCTTAACTTTGCCGAAGTGGTGGACCTGGGCGGCTGCACTTCGGTGGGGATGGTGTGGCGGGCAGCCGCCGCCATTGAGCTGGGGTTGTGTCAGGCAGTGCTCTGCGTGCTGCCTGCGCGCATGGCGCCGATGGGCCCCGATGAAGACCCGAGCTGGATGGCGCGGGCCATGCGTTTTGGTGGCCACAGCACCGCCTTCGGGGCGCCGGAAGCCGAATTTGATTTGCCGTACGGGCACATGGGGCAAAACACCGGCTACGCCATGATTGCCCAACGATATGGCGCGCAATACGGCTATGACCCCCGGGCGCTGGCCAAAATAGCCGTCGATCAGCGCACCAACGCGCAGTACAACCCGCAGGCGATGTTCTATGGCCAGCCGCTGACCATCGAGCACGTGCTGGCGAGCAAAAAAGTCGCTGATCCGCTGCATGTGCTGGAGATCGTCATGCCCGTGGCCGGAGGCGCCGCATTGATCATTGCGTCCAAAGAGGTGGCCGCACGCGCGCGCAAACGCCCGTCTTACATCACAGGGTTTGGCGAACACCTGGCGTACAAATCGCCCTCTTATGCCCGCGACATGCTGCACACCCCCATCGGCCCTGCTTCACGCCGCGCCTTTGACATGGCGGGGCTTAAGCCCAAGGACGTGGACGCCGCCCAAATCTACGATTGCTACACCATCACGGCTCTGCTGACCCTTGAGGATGCGGGCTTTTGCGCCAAGGGCGAGGGCATGAGTTTTGTGCGCGAACACGACTTGACCTGGCGCGGGGATTTCCCGATGAACACCCATGGCGGGCAACTCAGTTTTGGCCAGGCCGGGTCGGCGGGCGGGATGAGCCAAGTGATAGAAGCCGTGACGCAAATTGCCGGAGGGGCGGGCGCGCGCCAACTCAAACGGTGCGACAGCGTGTACGTCTCAGGCACCGGTGGGGTGATGAGTGAGCAGGGCGCGCTGATACTTCAGGGAGCATGAATCCAATGTCCAATAACAAACCAATGCCTGTTGCGACCGAGATTTCCGCACCGTTCTGGGAAGGCTTAAAGGCCGAACGCGTGCTGATTCAGCAGTGCAACGCGTGCAGCCACTGGGTGTTTTACCCACGGCGGCATTGTCCGGCCTGCTTGGCCCACGACCTGAGCTGGCGTGAAGTCAGCGGCGGCGCAACGCTCTACAGTTTTACCGTGACACGCATCCCGACCTTGCCTGATTTTGCCGACGAAATGCCGCAGATACTGGCGGTGATCGAGTTGGACCAAGGGGTGCGTATCAACAGCAATCTGGTGGGACTGGATGAGTGCGAGGTGAACATTGGCATGCGTCTGCAACCGGTATTTGCCGAGGTGGATGCCAAAGGCAATCGGTTGTTGCGCTTTACCGGGGTCGACAAAGACGCAGCCGGCCTCAAAACCTGGGGCGCGGTCGAGCAGCCTGTACCTGTGAGTGAACCGGGCGTTGCACGGCGCCAGATAGCGTTGGATGACGTCGACGCGTTGCAGTCACTGATCAGCGAAACGTTCAGCCCGTGGAGCAATCAGGTGGTGGTTGACCAGGCCCTGATCGATGCGTTCGCGCAATTGTCCGGCGATGACTACTGGATTCACACCGATCCCGAGCGGGCGCGCAAACACAGCCCGTTTGGCGGCACCATCGCACACGGAGCGCTGGTGCAGATTTTGCAGTCACGCCTGCAACTGAACCTGGGGTATGAAATCACCGGTTTCAGCAACATGGTCAACTACGGCTCGAATCGCTTGCGCTTCCCGGCACCTGTGCCTGCGGGGTCAACCATTCACGCGCGAGCCAGGGTCAAACAGGTTGAACAAATCAAAAGCGGTACTCAACTGACCCTCGAAATCAACACCCATGTGCTGGGCAACGACCGTCCTTCGGTCATCAATGAACTGGTAATCGTGTATTTGTAGCCGCGATCTGCAAGGCGACGTCCGAGCGCGAAGAGCGTGGACTGCCTGAGACACCACGTTGAAAGGTTCTACGGCCGCTTCGCGCCCGCACGCAGCCTCGCATTACTCGTCAGCGACTACACCGAGCTGGGCGTAGCAGTTGCCGCAGGCGACGTCCGAGCGCGAAGAGCGTGGACTGCCTGAGCCATCACGTTGAACGGTTATACGGCCGCTTCGCGCCCGGACGCAGCCTCGCATTACTCGTCAGCGACTACACCGAGTTTGGCGTAGCAGTTGCCGCAGGCGACGTCCGATTGCGAAGCGGTCGTAAATCCACTGACTGTGACGTTGAACGGTTCTACGGCCGCTTCGCGCCCGGACGCAGCTTCGCGTTACTCGTCAGCGGCTACACCGAGTTGGGCGTAGCAGTTGCCGCAGGCGACGCCCGATTGCGAAGCGGTCGTAAACCCGTTGAGCGCGGTCTGCCTGCGCCATCACGCTGAACGGTTCTAAGGCCGCTTCGCGTTACTCGTCAGCGGCTACAGGGTCAGAGTTTAAGCGGGCTCATCGGCGTTAGTCTCAACGGACGATGATCTGTGACACCTTCCTTCCCATACTGCCCTCAGCCCATACAAACAGGCGTTGAGGAGCAGGCATGATCGACATTCGTGGTTTGAGCTACTTCGTTGCAGAGTCCGCCGACCCGGCCCAGTGGCAGCGTTATGCCCACGATGTGCTGGGGATGATGGTGGCCCCGGCACCCTCGGGCGGGCTGTACGTGAAGATGGACGAGCGCCCGTTTCGCATGTTGATTGTGGCCGGTGGCGAGTCGCGCTATTTAGCTTCGGGGTGGGAGTTGCCCAATGAAGCGGCTTTCAATGACGCCATCGACACGCTGAATCAGGCCGATGTGAGCTGGCGCCCGGGCACCGCCGAGCAATGCGCTCAGCGCGGCGTACAAGCACTGCTGCATGTCACGGACCCTTCGGGTAATCGCCATGAGTTGAGCTGGGGGCATCGTTCCGATTGCCAGCCCTTTGTCTCGCCTCAAGGCGTACCGGGTTTTATTACCGGCGACATGGGGTTGGGGCACACCGTGCTGCCAGCCCCCAATTTTGATGCCACGCTGGCCTTCGCCAAGGATGTGTTGGGGTTTGAGCTGTCGGACATTTTCAACTTCCGGCCCGACCCGTCTGCACCGCCCATTCGCATCCACTTTTTGCATTGCAGGAACAGCCGCCATCACAGTTTGGCGCTGGCTGAATACCCGGTGCCGTCGGGGTGCGTGCATGTGATGGTCGAGGTCGGTTCGATGACGCAAGTTGGCCGCGCTCACGACCGGCGCATTGCGCATGACGTGCCGCTGTCGGCCACGCTGGGCCAACACCTGAATGACCACATGACCTCTTTTTATATGAAAACCCCTTCAGGATTTGATCTGGAGTACGGCTACGGCGGCTTGTTGGTGGATTGGCAAGCCCATAGCGCATTTGAATTCACCCGGGTCAGTCTCTGGGGGCACGACTTTTCGGTCGGCCAGCAGTAAGGAGCAAGCGATGAACAAGCAAATGACAGCGGCTGACGTGGTCGGCCAATTGCGCGACGGCATGACCATCGGCTTCGGTGGTTGGGGCCCTCGGCGCAAGCCGATGGCAATCGTGCGCGAGATCCTGCGTTCGCACGTCAAGGACCTGACCGTGGTGGCCTATGGTGGCCCGGAAGTGGGCATGCTGTGCGCCGCCGGTAAAGTCAAAAAACTCATATTTGGCTTTGTCACCCTCGATGCGATCCCGCTGGAGGCTTACTTTCGCAAGGCCCGCGAGGCCGGTGAACTGGAGCTGATGGAGCTGGACGAAGGCATGTTGCAATGGGGTCTGCGGGCGGCAGGCATGCGCTTGCCGTTTCTGCCCACGCGCTGTGGGCTTGGCACCGACGTCACACGCCTCAATCCCCAGATCAAGCTCGTGCAATCGCCGTATGAGGAGGGCGAGGTGCTGTTGGCCATGCCAGCGTTAAACCTCGATATCGCCTTTTTGCATGTCAATGTTGCGGACCGCCTGGGCAACACGCTGATCACCGGGCCAGACCCGTACTTCGACCACCTGTATGCCAGGGCCGCCCGGCAGTGTTTTGTCTCGTGCGAACGCATTGAGGAGCGCTTGAGCCTGGATGCCCGACAAGCACGCTTTAACACCTTCGAGCGTTATCTGGTCAGTGGCGTGGTGCATGCCCCGTGTGGTGCGCATCCCACCTCCTGCCCGTCGGATTACGGTTGGGACATGGAGCACTTGAAGCGCTACAGCGCCAGTGCCGCCGAAGAAGGTGGCTGGCAGGGCTACATGGCCCAGTTTGTGACCGCGGGTGAAAGTGCGTATCAGGCCAGCAATGGCGGTATTGATCGGTTGCACACACTGCCGCTGCCCGTGTTTTGAGGAGGATGACCATGACTGCGACGTGCGAATTTACCTTGGCCGAGCTGCTGATCGTGGCCGCGAGCGAAGCCTGGCGCGGTAACGGCGAAGTGATCGCTTCGGGCTTGGGTGTGATCCCGCGCCTGGCCGCGAGCGTGGCCAAAATGAGTCACAGCCCGCAATTGCTGATGACCGACAGTGAGGCGTTTTTGGTCGAAGAGCCGGTGCCCTTGGGGCCGCGCGATGATGTTGAAACGCGTTACTCAGGTTATCTGTCGTTTGAGCGGGTGTTTGAGTGCGTGTGGGGTGGGCGCCGTCACGCGATGATCGGCCCCACCCAGGTCGACCGCTGGGGCCAGACCAACCTGTCGTGCATTGGCGATTACCGCACCCCAAAAGTGGCGATGCTCGGCGTGCGTGGTTTGCCCGGCAACAGCATCAATCATCTCAATTCGTTTTTCATTCCTGCGCACAACACCCGGGCCTTTGTTGCGGGTGAAGTGGACATGGTCTCGGGCGCAGGGTTTAAGGATGAGCGCTGGGAAGAAGGCATGCGGCGCGACCTGATGGACATCGGCCTGATCGTGACCGACCTGTGCGTCATGGACTTCGGTGGGCCGGATCGCGCAGTGCAAGTGCGCTCTGTGCACCCCGGTGTGAGTTTTGAGCGGGTGCAAGAGAACACCGGCTTCCCCTTGCTCAAAGCCTGCGACTTTAAGCAGACCGTGGCCCCGAGCGCAGAACAGTTGGCGTTGATCCGCAGGCTCGACCCGCATGACTACCGCGCCGCCGCGCTCAAGGGCAACCCGCCCGGCATTCGTCAGCCTTGAAGGCAAGGACACTCTATGAGCCGCGACCCTGAATTTGTGCAGCGCGTGGATGGCGCTGTGTATGAAACCGAAGAACCGGTGCTGTATAGCGTCGCCGACGGCATCGCGAGCGTGACGCTGAACCGGCCGACGGTAAACAACGCGCAAAATTCGCAAATGACCTACGCACTGGACGAGGCTTTCAGGCGGGCGGTGAATGACGACGAGGTCAAAGTCATTGTGTTAGGCGCCAATGGCAAGCATTTCTCGGCGGGCCATGACATTGGTACACCGGGGCGGGACATCAACAAACCCTTTGAACGTGCGCACTTGTGGTGGGACCACACCAACAAGCCCGGGGGTGAATACCTGTATGCGCGTGAGCAGGAGGTGTACCTGGGCATGTGCCGACGCTGGCGCGAATTGCCCAAACCGACCATCGCGATGGTGCAGGGTGCGTGCATTGCAGGTGGCCTGATGCTGGCCTGGGTCTGCGATTTGATCGTGGCCAGTGACGATGCGTTTTTCCAGGACCCGGTGGTGCGCATGGGGATACCGGGGGTTGAGTACTTTGCGCACCCTTATGAGTTGAATCCGCGCATTGCCAAGGAGTTTCTGTTTACCGGTGATCGCATGGATGCCGGGCGCGCTTACCAAATGGGCATGGTCAATCGCCTGTTCAGCCGCCAAGAGCTGCAAGCCGGGACGTACGCCCTCGCGGCTGCCATCGCCAGGCAACCGCGCATGGGGCTGGCGTTGACCAAGCAGGCGATCAACCACGTTGAAGACTTGCAAGGCAAACGCTCGGCAATGGACGCGGCGTTTGCCTGGCATCACTTTGCCCACAGCCACAATGAATTGCTCTCGGGCGACAAACTCGGCGGTTTTGATGCCAAAGCTATGGCGCAGGCTAACAAGGCAGCGGCGGGGGAACGGTGATGAGTGCGTACTTGAACACGGCGTTGACCGTGGCATTGGGCTGCCGCTATCCCATCGTGCAGACCGCTATGGGGTGGGTCGCCGATGCCAATTTGGTGATTGCCAGCAGCCAGGCGGGCGCCTTCGGATTTTTGGCCGGTGCGACCCTTGCACCCCGGCAACTGGAAGCCGAGATCAAGCGGGTGATTGAAGCCACGGGCGGGAGCAACTTCGGGCTCAATTTCCATATGTTTCAAGAAAACGCTGCGCAGTGTATTGACCTGGCCATTGCTTATCGGCTGCGCGCCGTCAGCTATGGTCGCGGGCCTGATGCCCGAACCATCGAGCGCTTTAAAAAAGCCGGGGTGTTGTGCATTCCCACGGTGGGCGCACTCAAGCATGCAATCAAAGCGGTTGAGCTGGGGGCTGACCTGATCACCGTGCAAGGGGGCGAAGGCGGTGGTCATACCGGCGGCGTGCCAAGTACGATTTTATTGCCTCAAGTGCTGGATGCGGTGCAGGTGCCCGTGATTGCCGCGGGCGGTTATTCCACAGGGCGTGGGCTGGCCGGGGTATTGGCCAGTGGGGCTGCCGGGGTTGCAATGGGCACGCGTTTTTTGATGACCCGCGAATCGCCCACCCCGCTTGCCACGCTGGAGCGCTACGTCAAGGTCACAGACCCGCAGCAGATCCGGGTAACCACCGCGGTGGACGGCATGCGTCACCGCCTGATTGAAAACGCATTCATCAATCGCCTGGAGCGGGCCAGTGCGTTGGGTCGCTTGCGCATTGCCCTGGGCAGCGCCTGGCACTGGAAGCAACAGACGGGCATGAGTGTGCGGCATATGCTCAGTGTGTTTGCCCAGTCGCTCAAAGAAGACCCAGGCGCGTTGTCGCAAACCGTCATGGCGGCCAATCAACCGGTGTTGCTACAGCGCTCAATGGTGGACGGCCTGCCGGATGAAGGGATTTTGCCCAGCGGGCAAGTGGCGGCAGCGATTGGCGAGTTGATGAGTTGCCAGCAGGTCATCGATGACATCGTACGGGAAGCCGAGCGGTGCCTGATGGCCGTCAGCGCGCCGTATAACCTGTAGTCGCTGACGAGTGGTGCGAGGCTGCGAAGCGGTCGCAAAACCATTGACACTCTGAACGTGTAGTCGCTGACGAGTAATGCGAGGCTGCGTCCGGGCGCGAAGCGGCCGTAAA
>NZ_LLWJ01000056.1:0-100716 GCF_001529285.1 Pseudomonas sp. TAA207
ACGCGCAGCGGTAGTTCAGTCGGTTAGAATACCGGCCTGTCACGCCGGGGGTCGCGGGTTCGAGTCCCGTCCGCTGCGCCATATTTTTACAAATCAGGCTTGCCTGGTTTGCGATTGAAAAGCACCGAAGCTTTCAGTCAACGGTTTCAAAGTTTCAAACGGACGCAAGTCCGAGCGATACGCAGCGGTAGTTCAGTCGGTTAGAATACCGGCCTGTCACGCCGGGGGTCGCGGGTTCGAGTCCCGTCCGCTGCGCCATATTTGCTACAGAGCCCTTGAACTCTCTGTAGCTACAAAGAAAGCGACCTCAGGGTCGCTTTTTTTGTGCCTGCGATTTGACCCTGCCTCCCGCTCGGCTTTGGTCCACTCGCCAACCTCTGTTGTCGTCTGCATTCAGCGACGCGTGCAGCCAGATTGTTCAAGAAAAGCGTTCCGATGTCCTGCCGATGCTCTAAATCGCGCCTCTTAAAGGTGTGTCATTTTTCCAGCGCTACCGATTCTGTCTTGTAAGTCAGTGTTGAGTCGTCAAAAAACCGCCGCTTATTGCTTGCCGAGATAAAAAATCAAATTGGACGGTGCAGGATTGGATCCATAGGCTTGCCCGCAATTGGTGCGCAGTGCTGTGGCCGATTGAATTGAGCCGCAGGATCAACCAAGGCCACGTGAGGGTGGGTGGCCAGGTCGTTTAACGGCTGATCAAACGCATTCTGCAAGGACTCCAATCGTGTCAGCACTGCAATAACCGCTTTGTACTCGGTCATTAAGGTCAAACATTATTTATGGAGTTCAAGTTTCGCAGGAGGCGTGCGTTGACTGTCGCTTTGCGTCTGTTTGCCGCGTTGTCACTCTCGGTCGGGGCAACGGCCAGCCATGCTGCGCAAGCGGCGCCTGAGAGCGTTGCGTTCTGGTACGCCGATAATCCGCCTCTTCAGGAACTCGCTCAGTTTGATTGGGCGGTGGTTGAATCGGGCCATATGTCCACCGCCGATGTCGCCCGTATTCGACAACTGGGCAGTCAACCGTTTGCGTATCTCTCCGTCGGGGAGTTTGACGGCGACCGTGCCACGCTGATTGAGTTGGGGCTGGATCAAGGCGCCAGTTCAAAGCGCAACAAAGCCTGGAACAGCCAAGTCATGGATTTGACCTCGCCGCAATGGCGCGATCACCTGTTCAAGCGCGCCCATGCGTTACAAGCCCAAGGCTATGCCGGGTTGTTTCTCGACACGCTGGACAGTTTCCAACTGCTGCCGCCCTCCGAGTGGCCGAGCCAACAAACGGCCCTGGCCAGCTTTCTGCGCGAGCTTCACAACCGCGAGCCGAACCTGAAACTGTTTTTCAATCGCGGCTTTGAAGTGCTGCCGCAGTTGGACGGTGTTGCCGCGGCCGTGGCGGTCGAGTCGATCCATGCCGGTTGGGATGCAGGCGCCAAGCGTTATCGTCCGGTGCCCGAAGCTGACCGTGAATGGCTCGACATCCATTTAAAGCCCTTGCGTGAAAAGGGCATCCCGCTGGTCGCCATTGACTATCTACCGCCCAGCCAGCGAGAGCAGGCCAGGAAGCTGGCTCGGCAACTGCGTCAGGAAGGCTTCATCCCCTTTGTCACCACGCCGGACCTCGATTACCTGGGCGTCAGTACGGTCGAGGTGCAGCCGCGGCGCATCGCCCTGTTGTTTGATCCGCGTGAAGGGGACCTGACCACCAACGCCGGACACGTCATGCTCGGCGGTCTGCTCGAATACCTCGGCTACCGGATTGATTATTTTGCGGTGGATCAACCGCTGCCCATGCATTGCTTCAGCGGTTTGTACGCAGGCGTAGTGAGCTGGATGAACACCGGGCCGCCGCAGGATTCGCAGCACTTCAATGCCTGGATCAACCAACGCCTGGATGAGCAAGTGCCGCTGGTGTTTTTGGCCGGTATGCCGATTGAGAACACGGTGCTGCTCAAGCGTCTGGGCTTGCAGCAGGGCACGTTCAGTGGCCCGGGCGCCTTAAAACTGCTGAGCCATGACCCGCATTTGATTGGCAGTTTTGAAGCCCCGCTGGTGCTGCGCTCGCGTGAGCTCACCCCCCTGTCAGTTTTGCCGGACGGCCCTAAGCCTGGCTTGTTACTGGCGGACGAAAAAGGTAACTCATTCGCACCTGTCGCCATCGGCGCGTGGGGCGGTATCGCCCTGGCACCTTACTTGATTGAGACCAACGGTGAGGCCAGCCGCTGGATCATCGACCCGTTCACCTTCGTGCAGCGGGCCTTGCGCTTGCCGCTGCAACCGCACCCGGACACCACCACCGAGAACGGTCGGCGCATCGCCACGGTACACATTGACGGTGATGGTTTTCCGTCCCGGGCGGAGATTCGCGGCACGCCTTACGCGGGTCAGTCGGTGTTGGATCTGTTTATAAAACCGTATCCCTTCCTGACCTCAGTCTCGATCATCGAGGGCGAGATTTCGCCGCGCGGCATGTTCCCGTTTCTGGCCAAGGAGCTGGAGCCTATCGCACGCACGATCTTCGCCGACCCCAAGGTCGAAGTTGCCACTCATACGTTCAGCCACCCGTTCTTCATGCAGCCTGAAAAGTCCATGAAAGAAGAGGGCTTCGATCCGCAATACGGCCTGAACATGAAAATCCCCGGCTACAACACGATCGACTTTCGGCGTGAAGTGTTTGGGTCCCGCGATTACATCAACAATCACCTGACCACGCCGCAAAAGCCGGTAAAGATGATTTTCTGGCCGGGGGATGCGTTGCCAGACGAGGCAACTATTCAGTACGCCTATGACGCGGGTTTGCAGAACGTGAATGGCGGCACCACAGTCATCACGCATGCCAACCCTTCGCTGACGGGCCTGTCGCCGCTGCTGCGCCCCACCTCGGGCGGCTTGCAGATCTACGCGCCGATCATTAACGAAAACATGTACACCAACCTGTGGAAGGGGCCGTTCTATGGCTTTCGCGATGTCATCGACACTTTCGAACTGACCAACAGCCCGCGTCGTTTGCGCGGGCTGCACCTCTACTACCACTTTTATTCCGGCACCAAGCAGGCTTCGATCAAAGTCATGGACGACATCTATGCCTTCATGATCAAGCAGCAGCCAATCTCGTTGTGGATGAGTGATTACCTGCCACGGGTGCGCGGTTTATATGAGTCGAGCCTTGCACGCACGGCCAGCGGTGACTGGCAAGTGCGTGGCCTGAATGCATTGCGCACCTTGCGCATCGACCCGCAGATGGGCTGGCCTGATTTGACCCGCTCGCAAGGGGTGGCCGGTGTGCGCGATCTGCCCGAAGGGCGTTATGTGCATTTGAGCAGCGACCACGCGCTACTCGCCTTGCGCCCTGAGCGCGACCCGCGTCCGGCGCTGGAGGAGGCCAACGTGCCATTGCAACAGTGGCGTTATCTGGATGATCGGCGGGTGAGCTTTTCGTTTGCCGGTGAATTCGACATCCAGTTTTCAGTCCGCGCGGCAGGGCCATGCAGCGTTGATGTCAAAGGGCAGCGTTTTTCCGCTCGTGCGGATAACGGCCTGTGGGTGTTCCAATTGCCAATCAAGCAGGTGAGTGATGCCCAACTCCTCTGCCATTAAGAAAACCCGGCTGCTCAACCCGTGGGCGTTGGGTGTGGTCGCCACCGCCGTGGGTGGCTTGTTGTGGATGACCTTCCAACAGGAAAGCGTGTTCCGTCCCGATGAACGCCAGCCGGATGAGGTCTCGGCCAACTACGCTGAGCTGCTGCTCACCGCGCACCCGCAAGACGACGCGTTGCGCATCAAGCTGCTGGACTTGCTGATGACCCTGGGCGATTACCCCAGGGCACGCAAACACCTCAACCAGTGGCCGCACCCCAATACGACCGTCGCGCAGCTCTATGCATTGCACCTCGATGCGCTGGACTTGCCCCAAGGCGGTGATCAGGCCGCGCGCACGGCGTTGGTCGAGCGCTTGAGTCTGCTGGACCGCCGCCAATTGCCGGTGCCTGCACTGGAGCGCATGGCCGACTTGCTATTAGTGCTGCAAGCCCCGGCGTTGGCGGGCCAGTGTTATGCCGAGCTGGCCAGTCGCGACCCTGAACAACGCCTTAAGTGGCTCAGCGCTGCTGCGCAGTGGTCGATGGCAGGCGAGCAACCTGGGCGGGCGGCGGACCTGTACCTGCAACTGGCAGCGGCCAGCAGCGCGCCCGAGCAGCATAAGCGCTACGTGCGCCAAGCCTTTGATGCCCTGATTGCGGCGGATCGGGGCGGCGAAGCGGCGGTGTTGCTGAGCAAGGCCGTGGCGCTACTCAACGACCCGCAAAGCGACCCGCAATGGCTGGAGCAAGGCGTCGAAACGGCCATCGCCCACGACCAGCTGCACGAGGCAGAAACTCTGATCCAGCAGTGGCGCACCCTGCAACCGGGCAATCGTGAAGCGCTGCGCAAAGAGTTCAAATTACGCCTGGCCTTTGGTGATCAGGAGGGTGCTTGGGCGGTGGGCCAGGAGTTATTGCAGAGCGAAACCGGCGATGCGGCGTTTTTGGCGCAGATGGCCCGGCTGGGCGAGTGGAAGGGTGACACCTACCAGGCGCTGGACTATTGGATGGCCTATCTCGAACTGCAAGACGACCCCACGGCGTATGAGCATGCGTGGCGTTTGTCGATTCAGCTGTTTGATTTCGATCACGGCATTCCATTGCTCACCCGGCTGCTGGAGACGCGCAGCCTCAGCGATGGCGAACTGGATGCGCTGGTGTTCGCTCACGAGCAGCGCGGTACGCCGCAATTGGCCGAAGCGGTGTTGCGGGCGAGTTTGCAAAAATACCCCAAGCAACGTCTGGCCTGGATGCGTCTGAGTCAAAACCTGGAGAACACCGAACAATACCCGGCCAAGACGCGGGTCATGCAAGACATGGCGCGGCACTTTCCAATCACCGTCGCCGAGCGCGTGGACTGGGCCAGTACCCACTTGAGGTTCTTTGACAACCAAGGGGCATGGCAGGTGCTGGACATCGACAATCAACACATCGATGACGCCGAGTATTGGGACCTGCGCGCAGCCTTGGCCTGGGAGCTTGAGCGCGACGATGACTTGCAGCCCGCACTCGAAAGGCTGTTGGCGATCAAAGGCTCGTTGAGCTACGGCGAAGAAGAGCAATTGGCCAACCTGTACCGCAAGCGTGACCCGGTCAAGGCGCTGGCCTTGATGGTTGCCAGTTGGCACACCACCCACAACCCGCAACGACTGGTCGTGGCTTTGCAGGTGGCGCAAGAGCTACAGGATTGGGCGCAAGTCAGTGCGTTACTCGACAGCGCCAAGGCATGGCCCAAGGCTGATGCTCAAGAACAGGTGCTGGCCGCCCGGGCCGGGCTGGCCGTGCATGAAAAACGCTTCGCTGATGCCGAGCGCCTGCTCAAACAAGGGCTGGCGCGCTACAACGATGACAACCTGTTTCGTGAGCGCCTGTTGTGGCTGTACATCGATCAAGGGCGCACGGCTGATATGGCGCCGTTGCTGCAACAGTGGCGGGCCCGGGCGCGCAACGACAACCTGCTGTGGCTGCCGTTTGCCAGTGCCAGCCAGATGGTCGGGCGTACCCGCGAGTCGCTGGCCTGGTACCGCCTGTACCTCAAAGCCAACCCGCAGGACTGGCTGGTGCAGGCCGGGTATGCCGATGCGCTGGAGGCCGCAGGTTCACTGGAAGCGGCTCAGCGGTTGCGCCTGAAGCTGACGCGCACTGCCGACCTGCAACCGGGCGTGGAATCTTCCCAGCGTTATGCGATGTGGCTCCGGCTGTTGGCCAGCAGCTATTCATCACGGCTGGCGCAAAGCCAGGCTTTGCAGTGGCAAGACGGTTCGCCAGCCATGTTGCAGCTGTGGTTCGAACGCCTGCTGGCGCGCCTGGACGAAACCAATCAAGGCGCGCAGAAAAACGACTGGTTGGCCTGGGCCCGTCGCCAAGGTTTGAAGGTCGACCGTTTTGAGTTGATCCAACAAGCGCTGCGTGACCGCAATCGCGACATGCTCAAGCAACTGCTGGCCAGCGGCGAGCTGGACCCGGCGCAGCAGGTCGAAGCCCTCAGCCAATTGGGCCAGGGCGCTCGTGCCTTGGGCGTGAGCTTGTCGGCGCTGGGCGATCAACAACCCGCGATGATTGGCGAGCAGTTGCGCCGTCAGGCCGTTGAAATGCTCGACCGCACGCCGCAGGGCATTCAGTTGGCGTGGGAGGGCAAGGATTTCGGCGGGCTGGACGTGTCGGGCCCGCAACTGACGGTTGCGCGCCACCTCAATGACGACTGGTACGCCAGCCTGGTGCTCGGTCAGGGACGCTACAACAGCGATCAGTTGCGCGACGGTGAATTGGGTCAGGAACGTAATGCGCTGCTGACCTTGCAACGCCAACTCGACAATGGGCGCTACAGCCTGATTGCCGACATCAGCACCCGCAAGGACCACAACCGTAACGGGTTGGGCTTGAGCCGTGCCTGGCAGTTGAGTGCCACCGATGAGATCGAAACCGGCGTCGACTGGCATCGTCAGAGTGACGACACCGGGCTGATGCGCGCACTGGGTCAGCATGATGGCCTTTGGCTCAAAGGCCAGCACGGCTTTTCGGCCCGTGACCAATTGAGCTGGGCACTGTCGCACAACCGCTTCTCGACCCGTGCGGGCGATGCGCTGGGGTCGGGACAGGAAGCCAAGCTTGAGTTCGCCCACACCCTTGAGTTTGAAGGTCCGAACTGGGTAGTGCGCGCGGGCGCTGATTATCAACGTAACGCCCTTAAAAGCGGCGAGCTGAATGACCTCAATGCCTTCCTCAAACCGGTTTACGAGCAAGAGCCGGTCGAGGATGACGATGGCCGGGTGATCGGTGCTCAGGCTGTCGATGTGACAACGCCGCTGAGCGCCAGCGATTTGCTCCAGGCGCGCTACGGCCAGGTGTATGTGGGCAGTTCGTGGCGGCGTGGCATGCCGGGCGCACTGAACCGCACCCAACCGCAATACACCTGGCTGGTGGACGTGACGGCCGGTTGGCAGTGGGTCGACAAAACCTTCAATTACGGCATCGACACCGGGATCGGCATGGTGCTGTTGGGCGATGACGAGTTGGCACTCAAAGTCGGATACCAGTCCTCACCGCAAGGTGGCGCGGGGGCGGGCGGCACGCTGGGCGTGAGCTACGGCTTGCGTTTTGGACGCTGAACAATCAATGACAACGAATACGTGGAGAAACACTATGCAAGCAATCCGTAACCTGACGCTGGTTTTGAGTGTGATGCTCATGGCCGGGTGCAGCAGCTTCACCGGCAAAACCAGCCCGGCACTTTCACGCGATGCGCAGTGGGGCATCGTGCCGTTAGTCAACTATTCGCAAACCCCGCAAGCCGGGGAGCGCAGCGAGCAAATCCTGCTCAGCGTATTGAGCAGCAAAGGCTTGCAGCCTCAGGTGTACCCGGCCAGCGCGCAGGGCGAACAGGCGTTGCTCGATGACAATGAGCGGTTGAACAGTGCGCTGGAATGGGCGCGTCAGCAAAAACTCGATTATGTGGTCGCGGGGAGCGTCGAGGAGTGGCAGTACAAGAACGGTCTGGATGGCGAGCCAGCGGTGGGCATCAGCCTGCGCGTGATCGAACCCGCCACCGGCCGTGTGCTGTGGAGCAAAAGCGGCGCGCGTGCGGGTTGGTCGCGTGAAAGCCTGGCCGGTTCAGCACAGAAAGTGCTGAACAAACTGGTCGGTGGCCTGCGGGTCGAGTAACGGTGATGAATTCCCCTCATATGGATTTCAGCCTTGCGCCCCGGGCCAAGGGTCCGGCCTCGTGGATCGAAACCGTGCTGGTCAGTGCGCTGGCCATTGGCCTTGGCCTGTGGCTGACGCCTGATGACCCGCTGCAATTGCGCGGCGATTTTCCCTGGCCGTTGCTCGCGCCCCTGCTGATCAGTGTGCGCTATGGCTTTGTGCGCGGGCTGGTCAGCGCGTGTTTGGTGGTGATCACGTTTTTTGTCCTGCGCCAACAAGGCTGGCCGGTATACGCCGACATTTCGCCGTCATTCATCGTCGGCATTCTGGTGTGCACGATGGTAGTGGGCGAGGTGCGCGACTTGTGGGACCGACGCCTGCAACGCTTGCAAATGGCCAACAATTACCGGCAATACCGGCTCGACGAGTTCACTCGCCATCATCAGGTGTTGCGCGTGTCCCATGACCGTCTGGAACAGCGCGTGGCGGGTAGCGATCAAAGCCTGCGCAGTTCGCTGTTGGGCCTGCGTGAACGCCTGCGAAGCTTGCAAGGCACGCACGACCCGTTGACGGTCATGGCCGAGCCGATCCTGGCAATCGCGGGGCAGTACGGTTCGTTGCGCGTGGCGGGCCTGTATCGGGTTGACGCGCAACGTTTGGTCATCGACCAGCCGCTGGCGACCCTGGGGGTGATGGGGCACTTGTCGATCCATGACCCGTTGATCACGTTATGCCTGGCGCGCAACGAGTTGGTCAGCGTGCGCAGCAACCTCACCGATAACGGTGAGCAGAGTGAGTTCTCCTCGTTGCAGGTGTGTGTGCCGCTGATGGACACCGAAGGTCGGCTGCTGGCTATTTTGGCGGTGCGGCAAATGCCGTTCTTTGCGTTTCAGGAGCGCACGCTAAGCCTGTTGGCGCTTTTGGCGGGGCACATTGCCGATTTGTTGAGCAGTGATGCGCACAGCTTGAAACTGCCCGATGCCGATGCGCAGCATTTCGCGCAGCAACTCAAACGTTCCTTGATCGATGTGCAACAGCATGACCTGTCGGCCTGTTTGTACTTTTTCGAATGGAGCGACCCCAATCCTGAACTGCTCGGGCTGTTCGAGCGCAGCCAGCGCGGGCTTGACCTGCAACTGAGCGTGCGTAATCAGCGCGATCACGAGGGGTTGCTGGTGTTGCTGCCGTTGACCAGCAGCGAGGGTGCGCAAGGCTATCTGAGCCGCCTGGGCACGTTGGTGCATGAACACTTTGGTCAAGAGCACACCCTGCACAGTCTGGGCGTGCGCGTGTTGCCGTACACCCTGACGCCTGTCAGCGAGCGTGGCGGTTTGCGTAATTTCCTGTTCAACGAGTGTGGTCTGAATGATCAGCAAATGGCTATTTAGCCTTGGCGTAATACTGGAGGCCAGCGGCTGGTCCAGCCTGTGGCTTGACTTGCCGCCGGGGCAGGCGTTTGCGTTGTATACGCTGGTGCACGCAACGGCCAGCGGTCTGCTGTGTGCCGGGGTGTGGATGCTGTTACCGGCGCGCTATCGCAGCCCATTGCCCTGGAGCCCGCTGTTTCTGTTTTCACTGGTGTTTTTTATCCCGGTGATCGGGGCGCTGGGCGTCGCCTGTGTGATATTCCCGGCGCTGTACTTGCCGCGCCCGCGTGATCAGCAAGCGTGGCAGGCGTTGGGTATCCCGAAGCTGCCGTTTCGCTCGCAGCCGCTGCATTCGCCGATTTTTCGCGACGGCGGGCTACAGGATGTACTGCGCCATGCACCGGACCCCGACCTGCGGCTGTCCGCCTTGCTGACTACGCGGCGGATGCCGGGTAAAGAGGCCATTCCAATGCTCAAATTGGCCCTGGCCGATCCCAGCGATGATGTGCGCTTGTTGGCGTATTCGATGCTCGACAAGCAGGAAAATGACATCAACCAGCGGATTCAGGCCGACCTCAAACAGTTAGCTGGCGCCAAACCTCCCGCGACTGGCGCCTTGCACGCCACGCTGGCGCGCTGGTATTGGGAACTGGCGTATCTGGGGCTGGCACAGGGCAGTGTGCTGGAGCACGTATTGCGCCAAGCCTGCGAGCACGCCGAACAGGGCTTGCGCGAAGGTGAGGGGGGCGAGTTGCACCTGCTGGCGGGGCGTATCGCGCTGCAAATGGACTCGCTGACCCATGCGCAGGCCCACCTGGAGGCGGCTGAAAAAGCAGGCATCGATGCCACCTTGTTGATTCCTTTTCACGCCGAAATTGCTTTCAGGGCCGGGCACTACCAACAAATACCCCCGCTGCTGGCCGCGTTGCCCGCCGACGTGTTGCGTCGCCCCCCGTTTGCCGATTTGGCCAGGTGCTGGTTATGAACCCGTCTCAAAACGAAACGCCCATGGCGGATGTCTGCTTGCTGCTTGAAGGCACTTGGCCGTATGTGCGCGGCGGGGTCTCAAGCTGGATTCATCAGATGTTGTTGGGTTTGCCCGATGTGACCTTTTCAGTGCTGTTCATCGGTGGGCAGCGCACGGCGTACAGCCGCCGCAATTACGACATTCCGCCCAACGTGGTGTACATCAAAGAGGTGTTTCTGGAGGAGGCGTGGCAAGGCCGTCCTGCGGGTAAAGCTGACGACCAGAACATCGCCCCCGAGCTGGCCAATCTGTACCGGTTTTTACATCATCCCGACCCACCCACTGTGGCCCAGGGTGAGCAATTGCTCGATGCGTTGGCGCAAGACCGCCTGAGCCTGGCTGACGTGCTGCGCAGTCGCGCCAGTTGGGAGACCTTGAGCGCGGGTTATCTCAAGCACTGTGGCGACCCTTCGTTCGTGAACTACTTCTGGACCTTGCGCTCGATGCAGTCACCGTTGTTGATGCTGGCTGAAGCCGCACGCGACATGCCGCGCGCCAAGGTGTTGCACGCTATCTCAACCGGTTACGCGGGGCTGGTGGGGTGCATCCTCAAACAACGCTGGGGGTGCCGTTATTTGCTCAGCGAGCACGGTATTTACACCAAGGAACGCAAGATTGATCTGGCGCAGGCCAGTTGGATCGCCGAAAGTAGCGAACAGGCGCTCAATGGCAGCCTGGAAGCGGGCACCGGCTATATGCGTACGTTGTGGATTCGGTTTTTCGAACGCATCGGTCGGTTGGTGTATGACCATGCCGACAACATCATCGCGCTGTATGACGGCAACCGTCAGCGCCAGATCAAAGACGGGGCGCAGGCCGTGCGCACGCAAGTGATTCCCAACGGCATCGACCTGCCCAAGTGGACCGCCGCGCTGCAAGCCCGCCCAGAAGGGATGCTGCCGGTGGTGGGGTTAATCGGCCGTGTGGTGCCGATCAAAGACGTGAAAACCTTTATCCGTGCCATGCGCGGCGTGGTCAGCGCGATGCCTGATGTACAGGGCTGGATCGTCGGTCCCGAAGAAGAAGACCCGGCCTACGTCAGTGAATGCCGCAGCCTGGTGGCCAGTTTGGGGCTGGAAGACAACGTTCTTTTTCTGGGTTTTCAAAGCATTCAAAACATCCTGCCGCAGTTGGGGCTGATGGTGCTGACCTCGATCAGTGAAGCGCAGCCGCTGGTGATCCTTGAAGCATGGGCAGCCGGCATTCCGGTGATTTCCAGCGACGTGGGGTCGTGCCGTGAGCTGATCGAAGGCGGTGTGGCGGAGGACCGCGATCTGGGGCTGGGTGGGGAAGTGGTGGCGATTGCCGATCCGCAGGCCACCTCGCAGGCCATTCTGGGCCTGTTGCGCAGCCCCGGGCGTTGGCAGGCGGCGCAGGCCAGCGGCTTGCAGCGGGTGCATCGATATTACGGAGAAAATCTGATGTTCGAACGTTATCGCGCGCTGTATCGCGCAGCTATGGAGGCGGTGTAAATGGCCGGTATCGGTTTTGAACTGCGCAAAATACTGTCGCGCGACTCCTACACCGCGACCTTGCACGCCTATGTCTACGCCGGGTTGATCAGCTCCGGGCCGTGGGTGCTGTCGATTGTCAGCGTGATGTTGGTGGGGGTGTTGAGCCTGGGGTTGCTCATGCCCGAGATGCTGGTCAGGCAGTTTTTGATTACCGTGACCTACCTGATGGCCACCTCATTGATTCTCACGGGCGGCTTGCAGCTGTTTTTCACCCGGTTCGTGTCGGATCGGCTGTTTGAACGCAAGTTTTCACGCATCCTGCCCAATCTGGTCGGGGTGCTTCTGCTGGTGACGGTGAGCGCGGGCCTGCTCGGCACGCTGTTGCTGTGGGTGCTGTTTGACGAGCCGTTGATCTATCGCCTGCTGGTGCTCGCCAACTTCGTAACGCTGTGCAATTTGTGGCTGGTGATCATCTTTTTGTCCGGGATGAAGGCCTACAACCGCATCTTGCTGGTGATGCTGGTGGGCTATTCGCTGATGGTGCTGAGTGCGTACCTGCTGAGCTTCATGGGCATCAACGGTTTGTTGTTGGCGCTGTTGATTGGCCACGGTTCACTGTTGTTTTTGTATCTGTACGACATCTTGCGCGAGTACCGCGCCGACACGCTGGTAGCCTTCGACTTTCTGGACCGGCGCCACGTGTTCCCTAGCCTGTTGCTGACCGGACTTTGCTACAACCTGGGGATCTGGATCGACAAGTTCATCTTCTGGTTTAACCCGGCAACGTCCAGCGCGGTGATTGGGCCGATGCGCTCTTCGGTGCTTTACGATTTGCCGATTTTTCTTGCGTACCTGGCGATCATTCCCGGCATGGCGGTATTTCTGGTGCGTATCGAAACCGATTTTGCACAGTGGTACGACCGCTTGTTCCGGGCCATCCGCGAAGGTGAAACCTTGCAACACATCGGCCAGATAAAAGCCGAAATGACCTTGTCGATTCAGCAGGGCCTGTTGGAAATCTGCAAGGTGCAAGGCTTGACGGCCGTGTTGCTGTTTTTGTTTGCACCGCAGTTGCTGGCATGGCTGGGGATTTCCAGTTATTACCTGCCGCTGTTCTACATTGATCTGGTGGGGGTGAGCATTCAGGTGGTGTTCATGGCGTTACTCAACGTGTTCTTTTACCTCGACAAACGCGCCATTGTGCTCAAGTTGTGCGTGATGTTCGTGTTGCTCAACGGCGCCTTGACCCTACTCAGCCTGTACCTGGGGCCAAGCTTCTTTGGCTACGGGTTTACGTTGTCGTTGCTGGTCTGTGTGCTGGTGGCCCTGCATCAATTGTCCGCGGCACTGGATGACCTGGAGTACCACACGTTCATGCACAGCCATTAAGCACGCATCGCCCGGGTCAAGCCGTCATTCGCGCCCGGTGAGGGTTGAGCGATAGAACGTAAACCGGTCTTTGCCCGCGTGTTTAGAGGCGTACAACGCTTTATCCGCTTTGGCCAGGGCCTGGTTCAGACTGTCCTGATCATCCACTCTGGCCAGGCCGATGCTGACAGTCACAGGGTGGGCAGCCGGGTCGTTGCGCACTTGGCTGCACAGCGTCGCCATCAGGCGTTCGACGTCGGCGCGTCGAACGCCTGACAGGTACACGGCAAACTCTTCGCCCCCCAGCCGCGCACATTCATAACCGTTCATCACCGCCTTGATGCTGGCCGCCGTACGCTTGAGTACCTCATCGCCGATGTCATGCCCGTACTGGTCATTCACCCGTTTGAAATTGTCGATGTCGATCATTGCCAGGTAGTGGTCGTGCATGCGCGGGTTTTGCGCCAACACGCTGGTGGCGCGGGTCATGAATGAGCGGCGATTGGGGATCTCGGTCAATGCGTCGATGTACGCCTGGGTCAGCAACAATTTGGACATGGTGTAGTTGTACAGTTTGACCCTGCGCAGCTTGAAGAAGCTGTAGATGGTCAGGCAACTGAGAAAGGCGAAATAACACAGGATCAAACTGCCGCGCAGGTCAAACAGTTGCACTTCGGTCATCAAGAACGGGTTAAGAACCCCCCAGGTCACCCCGACCACCGCCAAAAACCCCCAGCGGCTCAACGGCAAGACCGAAGCGTTATAGAGGATGCTTGAGGTGGCAAGGATCAGCCAGATGGGCTGTGTGTCGGCGGGCAGGCCAAAAATGATCAAGCGGATGCCCAGGGTAATCGCCAGCACGAAGATCAGATTCAACACGTCAAAATGGCGGGCCTTGCGGATAAAACCCAGAGCAATGGTCAGCGCCGCCATCGCGCAGACAAACACGACCGATAACACCGTGAAGCCTTGACCGCCCTTGAAGCTGACGATCAAGTCAAACAGCAGCCAGATGACAATGCTGGCGGCGTAGGTCAGACGGCAAAAGTTGCGCAGTTTTTCAAAGTCGTGCTGGGCAAACTCAGCTTGAACGGCAGGCGGGGCGGCGTATTTTGAGATTTCATGGTCAATGGTTTTGAGCATTGCAAGCCTTGATCACGGTCGGCGAAGTGGGCACTCAGCGGTCGTGAATCCGGGACATCAATGGCATCAAAACAACGTCCGCGGGCACGTATGGGTAACCCTAGCAGGACTTTGACGGTTAACAGGCCGGATCATTCAAGCGGTCTGTCTCCCCTGTGAACATCTGCTCAATTGGCCTGTGACAAGACCTCGCCAATGCTGCGCCGCCGGGCATAGTGCTCGCTGGTGCGAATCAGCTCTTCGAGGTCTTCAGGGGTGACGTCGATAAAAGCGTCCATCTTGGCCAGTGCGTGTTGCAAGTCCTCAGCGGTAATGCCGGGGTCGCCGGGTGCGGTGGGGGCAACCACGGCGGCGGGGGCCGGATCGGTGTGTTTTTTGGGATAGCGCACACGGGTCAGGTTGTTGTAGGCCAAAGCGGCCAGCAGCATGCACAGCGCACTGAGCATGACGGGGGCCAGTAATTCCCAGCCAAGGCGCGCACTGTCCGGGTCTGCCAGCACCACCAGCAAGGCCAGCGCACCGGCGGGCGGGTGCAGGCAACGCAACAGGCACATGATGATCAATGCGGCTCCGACGGCCAGGCAGGCACTGGCCAGGTCACGTCCCAAAAAGTGAACCACCAGTAATGACACCACGGTGGCACACAGATAACCGCCCAGGATTGACCACGGCTGCGCCAAAGCGCCGGAGGACACGGCGAACAATAAAATCGCCGAAGCGCCGAGTGGGCCGATCAAATGCATGGCAACGGGCAGGCCGAAAAACACGCTGCACAGCCATACGCTGAACAAAGTGCCAAGGGACACCCCAATCGCGGCACGGCTCCACTCAATCGGTCGGGTGTTTGTGGCCGCAGGCAATAGGCGGCGGATCCAGCGGGTTTGCATGGTGGCGAAGGTCCGGTTTTGGTCAGGCTGAGGCCAAAAAAAGGCTTGGCGGGGTAACCGGCAAGCCCTTGAAATGTTCCTTCATGGGGGAGGAACCGCTGCAGTCTGCCTACAGCTTATTAATTCCGCAAATTCATAATAATGATGGTTAACTTCATTATTAATGAACTTTGTGCTGCGGGCCGCCGAGGTCGTGGCAAGGTTTAGCCACTGCTTACAGGGGGTAATGGTTTTGTGACCACCAATTTGCCAAGTATCCGTTCATGGGCATCATTGCTCAGTAATTGCTGCTCGAGGAGATTGCGCCAATCAGAGCTGCTGCTCAGCGGGCTTTTGAGTACCAGCAGTGCATCGCGAAGTCTGACCAGCCTGCTCAACTCGGGGACGCAGTTCATGTCCCGGTTGTGTGGGGGTGATTGCCTGACGCTGGCAGTGGGTGCAAGCAGCAGCGGGCTTTGCTCTGGCGGGTCCTGGTCGTTAGCAATTACGGCATGACTCATCACGTTGTACTCCATCTATGAAGGTGGGTGGGCGGGGGGCGAGCGCATCCTCGAAAACCATTTAACGGTCGCACACCGCACGTGGGCGCCATCAAAACAACAGTTCTGGGGTGACGTGTTTTGCGAGTTGACTGACAGGTGAGTGGTAACAGGTTGTGTGTGGCAGAGGTCGGCAGCGCGTGCGCGATACAAGTGGTGACACAAGCGCTGTTTACTCGGGTCGGGATATTGGATTGGTGGGAACGATTGTAAGGCCGGGGGCAGGGGACATGTTGTCAGGCAGTGAGTAGCTGACGATAAGATTTACGGAGAAACTCGTAAGATTTTTCAAACGGCGGGGAGGAAGTTTTGCCCCAAAAACGCTGACGATTTTTTAGCTAAGGGTTTACGGGAGTCGATGTAAAAGTCTTACAGCGAAAGACACCGATATAACCCCACGCTGCCTTTAAACGCTTGAGGTGCAATTGATTGAGCGACCTGCCTTAGTCATCGAACCCCGCTTGTTCATGTATCTCGTCGACTTTGAGTTCCAGCCGGTAAGCCACTGCAATGAACAGCGCCTGACACAGGCACAACGTGGCACTGAGCGAGCGGAACGCGAAAGAACTGCCTTCATTGACCAGCAACACACTGTTGGCGCGCTTGGCCAGTGGTGACAGGTTGCTGTCAGTGATGATCAGGGTTTTGGCTTGATGCAACTGCGCAATGCGCAGGCAGTGCTGGGTTTCTTTGCCATAGGGCGTAAAGCTGATAGCGATCACCAGGTCATTGGCACGCACGCTGCGCATTTGTTCGCGGTAGCTGCCACCCAGGCCGGAGATCAGATGGATGCGCTTGTTGGTGTGCTGCAAGTTGTACACCAGGTAATCCGCCACGGCGAATGAGCGGCGTACGCCCACGACGTAGATGTTGTCTGCGTTGACCACCAGATCCACGGCTTTTTCGAACGCTTGGTCGTCGAGCTCCAGGCCCAGGCGTTCGATGCCAGACAGCGTGGCGTTGATACATTCGCGGGCCAGATCACCGCCGCTGGCTTTCTGCGATTTGTTGGCAATCATGCTGCGAATGCGTTGCTGGTAGTTCTGAACCGGGGTGGCCTTGTGCGTATAAGCCTCGCGGAACAGCGCCTGCATTTCGCTGAACCCACTGAAACCGAAACGCTGCGAGAAGCGCACGATGGCTGAAGGGTGCACTTCGCATTCGCGGGCAATATCGCTGATACGGTCGACCATGATGCGGTCGCTCTGTTGGCTCATGTAGCTGGCAATGCGCTTGAGCTGTCGGGGCAGGCTCTCGTATTGCTCAGTAATGAGGTGCAGCAGGCGCTCGGCATTCACCGGCGGGCTGGTCAATTCGCTCTCTGGCGCTTGCTCGACGGACGCCGGCTGATCGGTGAAGGGCATAGAGGAATCCTTATAGAGGGCGCTGGGTTGTAACGGGCAGCCCGTTGGTTGCGCAGTTTACAGGGTAGGTGCACATAAAATCCTGACCAGCGACTCAAACGGCGAAGCGCTGAATCGATGCACGCGTAAAAAAACAAGGCAGGACCATTCTGGAACAAAAATTCTACATTAAAATTATATGGAATAAATATTGTTTATTTCGCAGCGACGTTTTAGTCTTCGATTCACGAAGAGCGCTCGGGCCGAGTGAGGTGATGAGCGCAGGCTGATAAAAATAACAGGAGCCACCATGGGACAGACTCGTTTTGCCACAGGGCGTGATTTGGATCTGATCTGCCTTGGACGCCTGGGCGTCGACCTCTACGCGCAACAAGTCGGAGCGCGGCTCGAAGACGTCAGCAGTTTTGCCAAGTACCTGGGTGGCTCTTCAGCCAATATTGCTTTTGGCACGGCGCGCCTGGGGTTGCGTTCAGCGATGTTGAGCCGGGTGGGTGACGACCACATGGGGCGCTTTTTGCTCGAATCGTTGACCCGCGAGGGCTGTGACGTCAGCGCTGTCAAAGTCGATGCGCAACGTCTCACGGCCCTGGTGCTGCTGGGCCTCAAAGACCGCGAAACCTTCCCCCTGGTGTTCTACCGTGAAAACTGTGCCGACATGGCCCTGCGCGCAGATGACATTGACCCGGCCTTTATAGGCACCAGCAAAGCGTTACTGATTACCGGTACTCATTTTTCTACTGAAGGCGTGTATCAGGCCAGTCTCAAGGCGCTCGAATACGCCGAACAACACAACGTCCGGCGTGTCCTCGACATCGACTATCGCCCGGTGCTGTGGGGCTTGGCCGGCAAGGCGGATGGCGAAACCCGTTTTGTCGCGAATGAGACTGTCAGCGCCCATGTACAGTCGATTCTGCCGCGCTTTGACTTGATCGTCGGCACCGAAGAAGAGTTTCTGATTGCAGGTGGTGGTACAGACTTGCTGGCGGCCCTGCGTAAAGTACGTTCGCTGACGGACGCGGCACTGGTGGTCAAGTTGGGGCCGCAAGGTTGCACGGTGATTCACGGCCCGATCCCGGCCCGTCTGGAAGACGGCGCCATTTACCCCGGCGTACGTGTCGAAGTGCTCAATGTGCTGGGGGCAGGCGATGCTTTCATGTCGGGCTTCCTGAGTGGCTGGCTGGAAGATGCCACCGACGAGCGCTGCTGCCAGCTTGCCAATGCCTGCGGTGCACTGGTGGTATCGCGCCATGCGTGCGCCCCCGCCATGCCGACCCGCGCCGAACTCGATTACCTGTTTAATAGCCCGGTGCCCATTACCCGGCCAGACCAAGACCAAGCCTTGCAGCGTTTGCATCAAGTCAGCGTGCCGCGCAAACAGTGGCAACAGCTGTTTGTGTTCGCGTTCGACCATCGCTGGCAGTTGCTGGAAATGGCGCAGCAATATGGCCGGGATCACGCCAGCATTTGCGCGTTGAAGCAGTTGTTCATCAAAGCCGTGGAGCAGGTTGAAACCGACGTGCGCCAACGTGGCATCGACGCCGATGTCGGCTTGCTGGCTGACCAGCGTTTCGGTCAGGACTCGCTCAATGCAGCCACCGGTCGAGGCTGGTGGATCGCCCGCCCGGTTGAAGTGCAAGGCTCCAGGCCGTTGGCGTTTGAGCACGGGCGCTCGATTGGCAGCAACCTGATTGCCTGGCCGCAAGAACACATCATCAAATGCCTGGTGCAGTTCCATCCCGACGATGAGCCAATGCTGCGACTGGAGCAGGAGGCACAAATCAAAGGGCTGTATCAGGCGTCATTGGCCAGCGGTCACGAACTGCTGCTGGAAATCATTCCGCCCAAAGACCACCCCTCGACCTTCCCCGATGTGATGTACCGCGCCATCAAGCGCTTGTACAACCTGGGGATCTACCCGGCGTGGTGGAAAATCGAGGCGCAAACCCCTGCGGTCTGGCAACAACTCGATGCGCTGATTCAAGCGCGAGATCCGTATTGCCGTGGCGTGCTGCTGCTGGGCTTGAATGCTCCGGCGGCGGCGCTGGCTGAAGGTTTTGGCCACGCTCGCAACAGTACCACCTGCCGGGGCTTTGCCGTGGGACGCACGATTTTTCAGGAACCCGGTCGCGCCTGGCTGGCCGGTGAAATCGACGATGCGACGCTGATTGAGCACGTGCAGCGCACCTTTGTGCAGTTGATTGACGCCTGGCAAGCCGCTCGCCGCTGAGCCTGCGTCGCAAGGCCCGCACGTGCTGGCGGGCGGTCACTGCCAGAGACTTACTTAGACAACAATAATAGGTGCAGCCATGCCCGCTATCCGTATTGGCATCAACCCGATTTCCTGGAGTAACGATGACTTGCCGTCGCTGGGCGGCGAGACCCCATTGAGCACCGCCCTCAGTGAGGGTAAGCAAATCGGTTACGAAGGCTTTGAACTCAACGGCAAGTTCCCCAAAGACGCAAAGGGCGTGGGCGACGTGCTGCGCCCCTATGATTTGGCGCTGGTGTCGGGCTGGTACTCCAGCCGTCTGGCCCAACGTTCGGCCGCGCAAGAAATCGACGCCATTGCCAGCCATGTGCAACTGCTGGCGCAAAACGGTGCCACGGTGCTGGTGTATGGCGAAGTCGCCGACTCGATTCAGGGCCAGCGCATTCCCCTGATCGAGCGCCCGCGTTTTCACAGCGAACAGGCCTGGCAGGCATACGCCGACAAGCTCAACGAGTTGGCGCGCTTCACCCTGTCGCAGGGCATTCGTCTGGCGTATCACCATCACATGGGCGCTTACGTTGAATCACCGTCCGATATCGACACTTTGATGCGTCTGACCGGCCCTGAAGTCGGCCTGTTATTCGACGCGGGCCACTGCTACATGGGCGGCGGCGAACCCGTGGAGGTACTGCGCAAGCACATCGGCCGTGTTTGCCATGTGCATTTCAAGGACGTGCGCAAACCGGTGGTGCAACTGGCGCGCAACCACCTGTGGAGCTTTCCGGACTGCATCATCAACGGCACTTTTACGGTGCCGGGCGATGGCGACATTGATTTTGCCGAGCTGCTGGACGTGTTGCTGGCGGCCGATTACCACGGCTGGCTGGTGGTTGAAGCCGAGCAGGACCCGGCCGTCGCGCCGAGTTTTGCCTATGCGCAAAAAGGCTATCAAACCCTGCGCGCGTTGCTGGACGCGAGGGTCAGTTCATGAGTTTGCTGATCAAAAGCCAGGCCGCTGGTCAAACGGTGGTGCAACTGCCGCCGGGTGCTTTGCAATACGTGGGGTTCAGCGCTTACCGGCTCAAGGCAGGTGAAACCTTGCCGGTGGCGGCCGGGGACCAGGAGCTGTGCCTGGTGCTGCTCAGCGGTCGGGTCAGCATCGGTGGCGAAGCACCGGAGCAGGGCGCTTTCAACTGGCCGGACATTGGCGATCGCCTGTCGGTGTTCGACGATAAGTCCCCGTTTGCCGCGTATTTACCGCCCGGCAGTCAAGCCAGCGTGCAGGCCCTGAGCGACGTGCAAATCGCGGTGTGCGCAGCCCCTGGCTCGGCCACTGCGGGCCTTGGTCCGCGACTGATCAGCCCCCAGAGCATGAAGCGCAGCGTGCGCGGCAAAGGCGCCAATACCCGTTATGTGTGCGACATCTTGCCGGACACCGAACCGGCGCACTCGCTGCTGGTGGTCGAGGTGCGTACCCCGTCCGGGCATTCGTCCAGCTACCCGCCGCACAAGCACGACACTGACGACCTGCCACACCAAAGCTTTCTCGAAGAAACCTATTACCACCAGATCAACCCCGCGCAAGGCTTTGTGTTCCAGCGGGTGTACACCGACGATCGCAGCCTTGACCAGGCAATGGCGGTGGAAAACAGCGACCTGGTGGTCGTGCCCAAGGGCTATCACCCGGTGAGCGTGCCTTACGGTTACGAGTCCTATTACTTAAACGTGATGGCAGGGCCCAAGCGGGTCTGGCAATTTCACAACGACCCGCAGCACAGCTGGCTGATGGATCTTTGACCTTTTGGGAGCACAACAACAATGAGCACGACCCCGATTATTGGCCATTACCTTGACGGCCACGTTCAAGACGCAGGCAGCGAGCGTTTGCGCGAGGTGTTCAACCCGGCCACCGGTAGCGTGCAAGCGCACGTGGCGCTGGCCAGCCAGCAAACCGTGGATGCCGCCGTGGCCAGCGCACTCAAGGCATTTCCGGCCTGGGCCGAGCAGTCGTCGCTGCGGCGTGCGCGGGTCATGTTCAAATTCAAGCAACTGCTGGACGAGCATCACGACGCGTTGGCGCAGATCATTTGCCGCGAACACGGCAAGGTGTTTTCCGATGCCAAGGGTGAAGTGACCCGTGGTATTGAAATCGTTGAGTACGCGTGCGGTGCGCCGACGCTGCTCAAAACTGATTTCAGCGACAACATTGGCGGCGATATCGACAATTGGAACCTGCGCCAGCCATTGGGTGTATGCGCAGGCGTCACGCCCTTCAACTTCCCGGTGATGGTGCCGCTGTGGATGATTCCGCTGGCACTGGTGACGGGCAATTGCTTCATTCTCAAACCGTCCGAGCGAGACCCGTCTGCCAGCCTGTTGATGGCGCGCCTGTTAACCGAGGCAGGTTTGCCCGATGGCGTGTTCAATGTGGTGCAAGGCGATAAAAGCGCGGTCGACGCGCTGCTACAGCACCCGGACATTGAAGCCATTTCCTTTGTGGGTTCGACCCCGATTGCCGAGTACATCTACCAGCAGGGCACTGCACGCGGCAAACGGGTTCAGGCACTGGGCGGGGCTAAAAACCACATGATCGTGATGCCCGATGCCGACCTCGATCAGGCCGCCGACGCGCTCATGGGCGCCGCCTACGGTTCTGCCGGGGAACGCTGCATGGCGATATCAATTGCCGTGGCCGTGGGCGAGGTGGCTGATCAACTGATCGAGAAGCTGCTGCCGCGCATTGACCGGCTCAAAGTGGGCAACGGCCTGCACCCTGAGAGTGAAATGGGGCCGTTGGTAACGGCCGAACACAAAGCCAAGGTCATTGGCTTTATCGATCAGGGCGTGGCCCAGGGCGCACACCTGGTGGTGGATGGACGCGGGCTTGAAGTACCGGGCGCCGAGCGAGGTTTTTTTGTGGGAGCCACGCTGTTTGACCGGGTCACCCCGGCAATGAGCATCTACCAGCAGGAAATATTCGGCCCGGTGCTGGGGATCGTCCGGGTCCCTGACTTTGCCAGCGCCGTGGCGCTGATCAATGCTCACGAATTTGGCAATGGCGTGTCCTGTTTCACCCGTGATGGCGGTGTGGCCCGGGCGTTTGCGCGCACGATCAAGGTCGGGATGGTGGGGATTAACGTACCGATTCCGGTGCCGATGGCCTGGCACTCATTTGGTGGCTGGAAGCGCTCACTGTTTGGCGACCACCACGCCTACGGCGAAGAGGGCCTGCGCTTTTACAGCCGTTACAAAAGCGTGATGCAGCGCTGGCCGGACAGCATCGCCAAAGGCCCCGAGTTCAGCATGCCCACTGCCAAATAATTCCAGCCACAGCGCGTGTAGCGGCTGTGCATGTTCAAGGGTGCAGACATGAGTACGACACGACTGACCATGGCCCAGGCTCTGGTGAAATTTCTCGACAACCAATACGTGGAGGTCGATGGGGTCCAGAGCAAATTTGTGGCCGGGGTGTTTACGATTTTTGGTCACGGCAATGTGCTGGGGCTGGGCCAGGCGCTGGAACAGGACAGCGGTGATCTGCAGGTGCATCAGGGCCGTAACGAACAAGGCATGGCTCACGCCGCCATCGGGTTTGCCAAGCAACACCTGCGGCGCAAGATCTACGCTTGCACCGCCTCCGTCGGGCCGGGGGCGGCCAACCTGATCACCGCGGCTGCCACGGCCACCGCTAACCGGATTCCGCTGCTATTGCTGCCGGGCGATGTGTACGCCAGCCGTCAGCCTGACCCGGTGTTGCAACAGATCGAGCAGTTCCACGACCTGAGCATCAGTACCAACGATGCGTTCAAGGCGGTGAGTAAGTACTGGGACCGGATCAACCGTCCCGAGCAATTGATGAGCGCCGCGATTCACGCCATGCGCGTATTGACCGACCCAGCGGAAACCGGCGCTGTGACCTTGGCCTTGCCCCAAGACGTGCAGGCTGAGGCTTACGATTACCCCGATTACTTCCTGCAAAAACGCGTGCACCGTATCGACCGGCGTTTGCCGACACCCGCGATGCTGGGAGATGCGCAGGCACTGATGCAGCGCAAGCGCACGCCGTTGATCATCTGCGGCGGCGGGGTCAAATACGCGGGCGCCAACGCGGCCTTGCAGGCGTTTGCTGAACGTTTTGCTATCCCGTTCGCCGAAACCCAGGCCGGCAAGAGTGCCATCGTCTCGGCGCACCCGCTGAACATGGGCGGAATCGGGGAAACCGGCTGTCTGGCGGCCAACCTGCTGGCGCCCCAGGCGGACCTGATCATTGGCATCGGCACCCGTTACACCGACTTCACCACGTCATCCAAGTCGCTGTTCCAGCACCCCGATGTGGAATTTCTCAACCTCAACGTCAGCCCCTGCGACGCACTCAAACTCGATGGCGTGCAACTGATTGCCGATGCGCTGGCGGGGCTTGAAGCGCTGGGCCAGGCGTTGTCCGCGAGCGGCTATCGGTCGGGCTGGGGCGACGCGCCGCAACAGGCCAGGGCGCAATTGCAGGCCGAAGTCGACCGGGTGTATCAGGTCGACTATCAGCAACCGGACTTCACCCCTGAAATCAGTGACCACATGGACCCGGCCGTGCTGCGCGAGTTTATCGAGCTGACCGGTTCCTGCCTGACCCAGAGCCAGGTGCTGGGCGTGCTCAACCGCACGCTGGCAGACGACGCAATTATTGTGGCGGCCGCTGGCAGCTTGCCCGGTGACTTGCAGCGGGCATGGCGCAGCAAAGGGGTGAATACCTATCACGTGGAATATGGATACTCGTGCATGGGCTATGAAGTGAACGCGGCGCTGGGGGTCAAGCTGGCCGAGCCTAAGCGCGAGGTGTACGCCTTTGTCGGCGATGGCTCTTACATGATGCTGCACTCCGAGTTGGCAACGTCGATTCAGGAACGGCAAAAAATCAACGTGGTGCTGCTCGATAACATGGCCTTCGGCTGTATCAACAACCTGCAAATGGGTAACGGCATGGACAGCTTCGGCACCGAGTTCCGGTTCCGTAACCCTGAAACCGGCAAGCTCGATGGTGCCCTGGTGCCCGTGGACTTCGCCATGAGCGCGGCCGCGTATGGCTGCAAGACCTACAAGGTCAGCACCCTTGAACAACTGGATGCGGCGCTGGCCGATGCGCGCGTGCAAACGGTATCGACGCTGATCGACATCAAAGTGCTGCCCAAAACCATGATCCACGGCTATCTCTCGTGGTGGCGCGTGGGCGTTGCGCAAGTGTCCACCAGCGCCCGTACGGCCCAGGCCGCTGAGCACCTCAACCGTCAGCTCGCCAACGCGCGGCAGTATTGATTGCAACGCGCGCTCATCCATCCAACAGGAGTCTGCACATGTCTTTGAACACCCAAGCGTTGAAGTTAGGCGTCATTGGTACGGGCGCAATCGGTCGCGATCACATCCGCCGTTGCAGCCGGACCTTGCTCAATAGCCAGGTAGTTGCGGTCACGGATATCAACCTGCAACAGGCCGCCGACGTGGTGGCTGAGCTGGGGCTGACCGCCGAGGTGTACCCGGATGGTCACGCGCTGATCAATGCCGCCGAAGTGGACGCGGTGTTAGTGACGTCCTGGGGGCCGAGCCACGAAGAGTTTGTGCTGGCCGCGATCAAGGCCGGCAAGCCGGTGTTTTGCGAAAAACCCCTGGCGGTCACCGCAGCAGGTTGCCGCAACATCGTCGACGCTGAAATCGCGCAGGGCAGGCGTTTGGTGCAAGTGGGCTTCATGCGCCCGTACGACGCCGGTTATCAGGCACTCAAAGCCGTGATCGACAGCGGGCAGATTGGCGAACCGCTGATGCTGCACTGCGCGCACCGCAACCCGCGCGTGGGTGAAAACTACAAAACCGACATGGTCATCACGGACACGCTGATCCATGAACTGGATGTGTTGCGCTGGCTGCTCGACGACGACTTTGTGTCGGTGCAAGTGGTCTTCCCGCGTAAAACCAGCAAAGCCCTGGCCCATTTGCGCGACCCGCAAATCGTGTTGCTTGAAACCGCCAAAGGCACGCGCATTGATGTGGAAGTGTTCGTCAATTGTCAGTACGGCTACGACATTCAATGCGAAGTGGTGGGCGAGACCGGTATCGCCAAATTGCCAGAGCCTTCGCAGGTGCAATTGCGCAGCGGCGCCAAGCTGTCGAATGCGATTTTGATGGACTGGAAAGACCGCTTTATCGCGGCCTACGACGTCGAGTTGCAAGCCTTTATTGATGGCGTGCGAGCAGGCCGGGTGGGTGGGCCATCGGCCTGGGACGGCTTTGCGGCTGCCGTTGCCGCGGATGCGTGCATTGAAGCGCAGGGCAGCGGGGCGATTGTGAACGTTGAACTGGCGCCACGCCCGCATTTTTACGGCTAACAAACCATCCCCCGCAGGAGCTGGTGCAGATTGCGCCAGCGCCTGCGGGTGGCATGTTCGGTTTTTTAAGGAGAGGTTGCCATGCGCATAGGACTTGTCGGTTTTGGCCACGGCGGCCGTTTTTTTCATGCCCCTTTGATCGCCAGCCTGGCGGGTGTGACGTTTGCTGGCGTGGTCACGCGTTCTGCCGAGCGACGCCAACGGCTGGCCAGCGATTACCCGGGCGTCAAGGCGTTCGACACACTGGCGCAGTTAGTCGAGGCGGGGGTTGATCTGTTAGTCATATCCACGCCGTTGCAAGGGCGACCCGAGCTGGTCATGCAAGCCATCGAGCTGGGCATCGCGGTGGTCAGTGACAAGCCTTTTGCCGCCGACACCCGGCACGCTCAACTGATGATAGACGCCGCCTTGCGCCAGGGTGTGCTGTTGAGCGTGTATCAAAACCGGCGCTGGGACTCGGACTTTCTCACGGTGCGCAAATTGCTTGAGGCGGGTGCATTGGGCGTCGTCACACGCTTTGAGTCGTTCATCGAGCGCTTCTCGCCAGAGTCGGTGGGCAATGCCAGTGGCGGTGGTGTGCTGCGCGATCTGGGCAGTCACCAAGTTGATCAGGCGCTGCAACTGTTTGGCCCGGTGACCTCGGTGTATGCCGAGCTGGCATACAGCGCTGAGCATCCAGAGGTCGATCACAGCTTTTTTATGGCGTTGACCCATGACAATGGCGTGATCTCCCACCTTGGCGCCAGTGTGCTGCAAAACAGCCCGCGCCCGCGTTTTCGCGTCAGCGGCTCTTTGGGTAGCTATAGCGTTGAAGGGCTGGATGGTCAGGAGGCGGCGGTGCTTGCCGGGCGTACCCCCAAAACCGAAGGCGAACGCTGGGGCGCCGAAGAGCATCGCCGCTGGGGGTGGTTCGAGCACGGTGATGAACGCGAGCGCGTGCCCACCGAGCACGGTGGCTGGCAGCGCTTTTACCAACGCATGATCGGCGCCGTACAAGGCGCGGGCCAGGTGCCGGTCGCGCCACAGCAGGTGTTGCAGGCTTTGCGTGTGCTGGACGCGGCGCGAACCAGCGCACGCACCTGCAAAGTGATCACGTTGGGCGCGGAATAAAAATAGAAATGTTGCGCTTTAAAATTCTAAAATAGGTTGATATGGAAATTATTTTCCAATAGAGTCGATTTCAGTGAATCGACACCAAGTACCGCATCTATAAAACCAACAAGAATGTGGAGACTGCCGCAATGAAACACAGCCTACGTATCGCATCCCTTGCCCTGTCTGTGCTGTTTGCCAGCGGCGCTGCCCTGGCGGACATCAAGATCGGCGTGAGCATGTCGCAGTTTGATGACACCTACCTCACGTACTTGCGTGAATCGATGAACGAAAAAGCCAAAACCTACCCCGAAAGCGTGCAGTTGCAGTTTGAAGACGCGCGCGCTGACGTGGTCAAGCAACTGAGCCAGGTTGAAAGCTTCATCGGTCAAAAAGTCGATGCCATTGTGGTTAACCCGGTCGACACCGCTGCCACCAAACGCATCACCGAGGCGGCCGTTAAAGCCGGTATCCCGCTGGTATACGTCAACCGTCGCCCGGACGATCAGAACTTGCCCCAAGGCGTTGCCACTGTCGCCTCCGATGATTTTGAAGCCGGGAGAATGCAGATGCAGTACCTGGCCGACAAACTGGGCGGTAAGGGCGATATCGTGATTCTGCTCGGGGATCTGGCCAATAACTCCACCATCAACCGCACCAAAGGTGTGAAAGAAGTACTGGCCAAGTACCCGGAGATCAAAGTCGATCAAGAGCAAACCGGTATCTGGTTGCGCGACAAGGCCATGACCCTGACCAATGACTGGATCACCCAGGGCCGTCAGTTTGACGCGGTGGTTTCCAACAATGACGAAATGGCCATCGGTGCCGCCATGGCACTCAAACAGGCGGGTGTCGCTAAAGGCAGTGTGCTGATCGCGGGCGTCGATGGCACACCGGACGGCGTACGCGCGGTGGAGAAGGGCGAGCTGGTGCTGTCGGTGTTTCAGGACGCTAAAAAGCAAGCCTACCGCTCAGTCGAGACGGCGATGAAAATGATCAACAAAGAACCGGTTGAACAAGCCGTCTGGGTGCCGTTCCAGCTCATCACCCAAGACAACGTCAAAGACTTCAAGTAGTCGCCAACTCATCCATAACAACAATAAGTGGCGAGGCATGCGCCTTGCCCACTGTCTCGGCCACTGACCGGGGCATCTGAGGAGTATTGACTATGCTCGCGTCAGCGACTGTATCAAGCACCCGGGCTGTGGCACCTGCTCCCACCGCCTTCACGGCCGCTGCGCCGTATCTGTTGGAAGTGGTCAATGTCAGCAAGGGGTTTCCCGGTGTCATTGCGCTGGATGACGTGCAACTGCGCGTGCGTCCAGGCTCCGTGCTGGCACTGATGGGTGAAAACGGCGCGGGTAAATCCACGCTGATGAAAATCATTGCAGGCATTTATCAGCCTGATGCGGGCGAGTTAAGGTTGCGCGGCAAGCCTGTGACCTTCAACGGCCCGCTGGCCGCGTTGCAAGCGGGTATTGCAATGATCCATCAGGAACTCAACCTGATGCCGCACATGAACATTGCCGAGAACATCTGGATCGGTCGCGAGCAGCTCAATGGCCTGCGCATGATTGACCACAAGCAAATGTTCCGCTGTACCGCGCAATTGCTCGAACGCTTGCGCATCAACCTCGACCCGCAAGAGCTGGTGGGCAACCTGAGCATCGCCGAACGTCAGATGGTCGAGATTGCCAAGGCGGTGTCGTACGACTCGGACATCCTGATCATGGACGAGCCGACATCGGCCATTACCGACAAAGAAGTCACTCACCTGTTTTCGATCATTGCCGACCTCAAGGCGCAGGGCAAAGGCATCATTTACATCACCCACAAAATGAACGAAGTGTTTGCCATCGCCGATGAAGTCGCGGTGTTTCGGGACGGCACCTACATCGGCCTGCAACGCGCCGATAGCATGGACAGCGACAGCCTGATCTCGATGATGGTCGGCCGTGAGCTGACCCAGTTGTTTCCGGTGCGTGAAAACCCGGTGGGCGAGTTGCTGCTGTCGGTGCGTGATTTGCGTCTGGAGGGTGTGTTCAAAGGCGTTTCATTCGACTTGCATGCGGGTGAGATCCTGGGCATCGCCGGGCTTATGGGGTCGGGGCGCACCAATGTGGCTGAAACGCTTTTTGGCATCACCCCCAGTGATGGCGGTGACATTCAACTCGACGGTCAGCCAGTGCGGGTCTCCAGCCCCCAAATGGCGATTGAAAAGGGCTTTGCGCTGCTCACTGAAGACCGCAAGTTGACCGGACTGTTCCCGTGCCTGTCGGTGCTGGAGAACATGGAAATGGCGATCCTGCCGCATTACGTCGGCAAGGGCTTCATCCAGCAGAAAGCCCTGCGTGCCCTGTGCGAAGACATGTGCAAAAAGCTGCGGGTCAAAACCCCTTCACTCGAACAATGCATCGACACACTCTCGGGCGGCAACCAGCAAAAAGCCCTGCTTGCGCGGTGGCTGATGACCCACCCGCGTTTGCTGATTCTCGATGAGCCGACCCGGGGTATCGACGTCGGCGCCAAGGTCGAGATTTACCGCCTGATCTCCTTTCTCGCCAGCGAAGGCATGGCCGTGATCATGATTTCCTCGGAACTGCCTGAGGTGTTGGGCATGAGTGACCGGGTCATGGTCATGCATGAAGGTGAGCAGATGGGCACGCTGGACCGCAGCGAGGCGACTCAGGAGCGGGTGATGCAACTGGCGTCCGGCATTGGCGCAAACCATTAACCATTTCGGCGCGCTGGCTGTAACCGGGCCGGTAGCACAGCAGAGTGAGAGGGTACCTGTCCATGAACGCAATAACCGAAAACAAACCCGCCATGGCTTCGACCAAGTCCCGTCGACGGTTTCCAACCGAGCTGAGCATTTTTCTGGTGCTGATCGGCATTGGTCTGGTGTTTGAAGTGTTTGGCTGGATCGTGCGCGATCAGAGCTTTTTGATGAACTCTCAGCGTCTGGTGCTGATGATTTTGCAAGTGTCGGTGATCGGGCTGCTGGCGATTGGTGTGACTCAGGTCATTATTACCACCGGCATTGACCTGTCATCCGGCTCGGTGCTGGCACTCTCGGCGATGGTGGCCGCGAGCCTGGCGCAGACTTCGGACTTCAGCCGTGCGGTGTTCCCGTCATTGACCGACTTGCCGGTGTGGATACCCGTCGTCGCGGGGCTGGGGGTGGGGCTACTGGCGGGCGCGATCAACGGCAGCATCATTGCCATCACCGGCATTCCGCCGTTTATTGCTACCCTCGGCATGATGGTGTCGGCCCGTGGTCTGGCGCGTTACTACACCGAAGGCCAGCCGGTGAGCATGCTTTCAGACTCCTACACGGCCATCGGCCACGGCGCGATGCCGGTGATTATTTTCCTGGTGGTGGCGCTGATCTTCCACATCGCCCTGCGCTACACCAAATACGGCAAATACACCTACGCCATCGGCGGCAACATGCAGGCGGCGCGCACCTCGGGGATCAATGTCAAACGGCACTTGATCATCGTCTACAGCATTGCGGGTTTGTTGGCAGGGCTGGCGGGCGTTGTCGCCTCCGCCCGGGCTGCCACCGGGCAGGCGGGCATGGGCATGTCTTATGAACTGGACGCAATCGCCGCAGCCGTGATCGGCGGCACCAGTCTGGCGGGTGGGGTCGGGCGGATCACCGGCACGGTGATCGGCGCACTGATCCTGGGCGTTATGGCCAGCGGGTTCACCTTTGTCGGCGTCGACGCTTACATTCAGGACATCATCAAAGGCCTGATTATTGTGGTGGCGGTGGTGATCGATCAGTACCGTAACAAGCGCAAACTCAAGCGCTGAAGGGGTGCAGAGTTTGGGGTCTTCATCAAACGATGGCGACCCCAGCGGTGGGTATTAATGATAACGATTGAAATGGCGGGGGAGGTAAGTGACCACCCTGTTTTCAGATCTGGAAGGCTGCCCGAGAGTCGCCACTTCCATGGAGACGATGTCCCCGTTGCGTTTGTCGACGCCGGGATAAACGAAATTAGAGACAAAACTCTTCTTCAGTGTTTTTTCAGCCTCTGATTCTGCTTTTTCCAGACTGTTGTATGGATGGGAATGTAAGTATTCTTTGACCAATCTATTTTTCTCTTCTGTGATGTGTGTTGACCCGTATTTCAGTGCAACGGGTCCTTCGAACGCTTTGACGGGTTTTCTGATGACTTTCTGGAAGCGATCTGCAAATGCGAAACCTTTATAACCTTCTCCCGCGTGGCATATCAGCAGTCGGACATTGTCGAAACTCGCGGGGTCAACGCCTTTGCTTTTCAGCAGTTGTATAAAACTATCTACGCCGTGAGGTTTGCCATCGACCCACACCTTGGTCCCTTCGCCCAAGAATCTATCGAGTGTAGACGCGCCGTTACCATGCGCCACGATATTAAGTCGTTGCGTCCCTTTGTAAGTGTCCGTGAAGGTATGCACCTCACTAGCGACGAGTTGTAGATCTTTCATCCTGCCGCCCATAAAAATCACGTTGTCTTGGGACAAACCTGCATCCAGTAAGGTGGGCGTTGACCCAGGCACTTGGCTTACCGAGGAAGTTTGTGGCTGAAAGTTCTCGAGCGGGGGGCCATAGGATTTTTGGTTGGGCACATCATAAGCGTGCCATTTGCCAGTCGTGGGTTCGAATTTTGCGGTTATAGGAATAACCTCGTCGGACCTGTTTGCTAATTTGATACTGCCGTGTGCGATATCGTTGTTCTTTGCCAGTTTGAATAAGTCTGTGATGTGCTCACCTCTCTTCAGGAGATTGATGGCAAGGGTTCCAACATGTTTGATTGCTTTGCCTGTGGCGATCACCGACCTTCCCAAACCGGTTGCCAGGTCTGTTGGTGAGGCGCTTATCAACACAGCCTTGGCTACTTTACTGGCGATTCTGAGAGTGCGCGCAGCCGTAGAGAGGCCTTTCGCCAAGGCGCTTGCTGCTTTGCCGGCTGGGAGTCCAGGGACAATAAAGCCAAAGACATCCATGACGAGATCCCTAATTCCCCCCGCGTTATCACCCTTGATGAAATTCTCGATGCTGCTTACAAACGGGATGGTTCGGGCGAAAAATTTCAAGGCCTCTCGTGTGGCCGGCCTTTCAGTGTCGAACGTCGTTGTGCCACCTTCCACATCTTTGATGGCCTCTTTAATGTCAGCGTGTTTTAACACGGCGTTGGCAATAAATTGAGTTCGATCACTGTCAAAACTATTTAACCGGCTTTCATTATTTTGTTCCTGAAGGGGGTTCAGGCCGAGTGTGTTTGGCACCGGTATGATCTGTTCAATATCGGTTGCTTTTGCATCAACTGAGGTGAACCCCCCCGGCGTCACTAGCGTTACAGGCTTCACTTTTCCCTGCTCAGGTCGTTTTACAATACTGCCTGTCTGACCGTCTATTTCATAAGTGCTATAGGCACCTTTGTAATTGACGTTAAGCAGTAGCGGTTTAGTTGTATCGGGCTCGCGCGCGATTATTCTGTGAGTGTTCGTGGTGACGTCCATATGACGAAACAGGCTGATTTCACCGTGCTCTATTATTTTTCGATCTTCAAGTGGCAGGTTTGAAATGAGCAGTTTTATTTGTGTTTCAATACTCCGATTGAGGGCTGTCGCGTGTTCAGAGAGTTTGTTTTCATACACGGTAGCGTTGGTGGGTTGAGTGGAGGCGATCATAGGGTTTACGCTAATGCTGCTGTCCGTAGACTGCCAGGTTTTAAAACGCGAGGCGTACTCGCCGGACACCCATAAATCGAGCAGTGAATAAGGACCCGCGTCTGCAATGTCATTTTTCCCCCCGCCGCCATCTATGGACGGATTTATGTGATTCTGGTAAAAAACTTTTTTGTCAAAGTTCGTGCTGCTGCCGTATATGTTTCTCAGCTGCTCAAGGGCCATTATTTTTCTGTTCGGTAGTGCCTGGTTGCGGGTGTCGGATGCGTCCATCAACAGATTTAAGCGTGCGTTGTAAGCGCGTTTGATAGTCACCACTTCGTCAGGCATATACAGGTCTTTTTTTCCGACCATTCCATTGCAAACCCCCCAGGTGATGATCGCTTCTTCTTTAGCGATATCCTCAATCCGCTCACCTGCTTCGGTGATCGGCGGTTTATCAGCATGCAACATGACTTGTGCAAAATTCATCATCGACGTTTTGCCCGGCGCCTGAGCTTCGATGCGGTCGACGGCTGTTTTGAAGGCAACCCAGGTATGCGAGCCGTAGGTCACGCCGTCAGGAATTTCTTTGACCAATACCTCGGGCGCTTTGCGTGACAAAAGCATGAATGCTGCGACGGGGGCCATGTTTGCGAAATGCACACTTTGCGTGTCAATCAGGTGTTGCGTCAGGCCTTCTTTTATTGAAGAAAGGGGTTTGCCCCAATGACTCGACTGGCTTAGATCGTATCCCGCGATCTTATGCTTGCCCGGTGAAGGATCATTGACTTTTTCCTCAATGGCCAAGGCCATTGAGGTCAAGAGCCAATCATCGATACTCGTGGCGCTCGGGGCCGCCTCAAATTTGTTTTGTAGAAGGAGCCCACGGGCTCGGGCTTCAGGTGTATTGATTATTTGTGCTAGCACACTGCGAGGATCACTCACATCGGCTTGTCTCCAGTGCTCATCTTCCGTCAAACAATCAAATATGTTTGTGTTCACAAGCACCCTTTCAAAACCCGGTAGATGTTTTTTTAAGAGGTTTTTTGTCTCCAACCTAACTTCTTCTTGTTGTTGCGTGTTTAGCGCGATAGGCCAGCTCAGGCCACCGCCAAAATTGCCATGGGGAGGGCTTTGTAGCGGTGGTTCTTTAAGCGTGGAGGTCAGGTTGGCCAACTCTTCCTGGGTTGTAGGCAGTTTCCAGCCATGGGCGGTTATGAACTGGGCAACGCTCACGGTCTCATCCTCTGCGAATTTACCTGTGAGGGTGAACTGGGAGCTGGGCGCAATGTCCATGGTTTTGTTCAGGTCGAGTGTCTTGGTATTCACCATACGGGTTAATTCAGTAAGCAAAGTACGCTGGTTGAGCATCTCTCCTAACTGAATATTCTGAGGACTTGGCATTTGCTCCGCTTTGTCATCCTGACGATGAAGGGCCGGGGTGTTGTCCTGCGATTCTTGAAAACCTAGATTCCTGGCAATCGTTTCAGCGCGTTGTTTGTTAACGTCTAAGTCGCTGCTAATGGTTTCACCGTAAAACTGGGCAATTTCATTCAATGAGGCTGAATCGGGATCGTAGTGCAGTGGGCTGAATCCACCTGGGATCGTGGGGTGGGTTTTCAATGCATTCACGACAGGCTGCGCCTGAACCACGTTGGTGAGCAGCACGCTTTTGAGTGCTTCACCTCCCTTCCAATCCTGGATCACTACAGAGCCGTCAGACCTCATGCTGACTTTTGGATTGTCGGTAAAGTTGTTTTCCTTAAGCCATTTAGAGAACGCAGGGCTTTTGAATCCACTGGAGAGCTGATGACGTAACTGACCAAACGTTGACATTGACGGTACATCGATCTTGATGGATCGACCGTTGGAGGCCCGGGCTGAACCATTCCATTGCAGAGCGTTGCTGTACGTGAGTGCCAGCATTGAATCGGGGACACTGTCACGTTGGGATGATCCACTTTGTGTGGAGGTCGGTTGTTGGACAGACTGTCCTGCGGCGCCCGAAGGTTCAGTGTCCATCGAACGGGTGGGGTGAATCGCGCCTGTCTGGCTTTGTACAAAGGTCATTGTGGGTTACTCACTGGATGATTAACTCGCCAGTCTCAGTAAAAAATCTCTACCTGACGGTTGAATCCTGTGTAGTGCTGGTCAGGAAAATCGTTCCCAGAAAATCGTTGAGGAGTTATGTCCACCGTGCCCGGCTCTTTTTGAAGCGGCATTGAATTTCTTGCTATAAACGCACTCCATTAGCCCCTGCGTGACATGTTTTTCGTCTTTTTCCAGGTTTTGCTGGACAAATAGCTGTCATTTCAGTTGCTGAGTCGATAAGTCGGCCGTAGACTGCCGCCCCTCGTAAATTGAGTGCCGGGTGGCGCTTGAAATAGATGGCACCTAACTGGTTGGGATGAAGATCGGTCAGGACGCTCCCTAATTCGCCTTAATGCACGTATTTTTTATAGAGAAATCAATGACAAAGGATAAGTTGCTGGCCATGCCGGCGGATGACTACATGAATGCCGAGCAACATGCTTTTTTCACTGAGCTGTTGCAAAACATGAAGGTCGAAACCCACGAGCGTATTGAGCAGAATCGCATCGCAATCGAGAGCCTGGACACCCCGGCCGACCCTGCGGATGCGGCGTCGGTTGAAGAGGAGCGTACCTGGCTGGTTAACGCGATTGATCGCGACCAACGCATGCTGCCGCAATTGGAGCAAGCGCTGGAACGTATCAAGGACGACAGCTTTGGCTGGTGTGATGACAGTGGCGATGCGATTGGCCTCAAGCGTCTGCTGATCAGCCCCACTACCAAGTACTGCATCGAAGCTCAAGAGCGTCACGAGCAAATCGACAAGCATCAGCGTCAGGCCTAACCCTGACCTTGCCGGGCCGCGCAAAGCGGTCCCGGTAGCTTTTCACACGCAGGTTTACCCCTGATTCCTGACGTGCTTACCCCTGAATATTCCTGACCGACGTTGCGCTGGTTTCAGCATTTGCACGCCCTTATATTGGTGCGTGGATTTGGCATGAGGCCGAATTTTTTGAGGGCAGGATGAATGAACAATTTCAGCAACACGGGACGTGTGTTGCGTGTCGGTGTGTTTTTTGATGGAACAGCCAATAACCAGTTCAACAGCCTGACAGGTCAGGCACGACAGGCTCAGGGCTTGCCGGTTGACCCCGCCAGCAGTTATGCCGGTGTCCCGACCAACATCGCCAGGCTTTACCAGCTTTACCCGGTACAACCGGTTTTTAATGCCCAGGGCCACGCGGTCACTGCGCTCTATATCAGCGGGATAGGGACAACGACAGGGCAGGCGGATACGCGTTTTCCGGCTCAAACTTATGGCCGTGGCCGAACCGGAGTGATAGGTAAAGCGCAAGAAGCGCATGCGCGGTTGCTCCAATGCTTGCACAGTGCGCTGCTGAATGTGCCACCCCGTTCCCTGAGTGGTGTGCAGTTGGATATTTTCGGCTTTAGCCGTGGCGCAGCAGCGGCGCGACATTTTGCCAACCTCGTCAATGCCACACGCTTGGATACGTTGTTGGAGCTGGCGGCGGACTTTACCTGCGAAATCCGTTTTATCGGGTTGTTTGACACGGTAGCGGCCATGGGCGGGCTGAAGGACTTGGGTGACATCAGTGATGACATCAACCCTGGACTTAATCTTTATCTGGGGCCGGACAGCGCCAAACAGGTGGTGCAACTCAGCGCTCGGGATGAGCAACGGCGCAATTTTGCCCTGAGCCGCATTGCTCCGCAGTGGCCCTTGGACATTGCGGTACCCGGTGTGCATGCCGATGTGGGGGGTGGTTACCCGATTGAGATGCAGGAACAGGTTTACCTGACGCGCTGGGAGACTAATCGGGTTAATCCCAGCACGCCGCTGACGCTCACCCACGCATGGAAGAGCACCGCCGCTCAACTGCCGGTCTGGCAAGCGCGCGACCTGTTGGACCACTCAGACCCCCAGGCGCTACTGGAGATCCATACGGCCTCGGGTCAGGCAGGCAGTCGCGATGACCCGATCACACGCGTACAGGCGGCGGTTTATATGCAACGCCGGGTGTATGGGCATCTGTCACGGGTGTATTTGCATCTCATGCACCAGTTGGCGTGCGAACAGGGCGTGCCTTTCAACCCGCTTTCAAGTATCGCCGACACGCAACTGCCTGAAGAGCTTTTGCCCATCGCGACAAAGATCCGTGCTCAGGCACTGGCCGGACACATCGAGTTGAGGAGCGATGAAGAGCGTTTGCTGCGCCAACGCTACATCCACCAGTCAGCTAACTGGAATGCGGCGATTGGCGAGGGGTTGGGAGTGGTAGACAAGGTTTTTTTCAACCTGCCACAAGAAGGCGGGCGACCGGTTTACGATCAGCAGGCACCTGTTTTGGTGTGACCATGCGTTGATATTGTTACCGCTCATGCAATTGAGCTATGCATGGCATAGCTTTTTCCTGCGGCATTTAGTCACTATGATGGCCGGCATCGTTAGCAGGCTAACTAAGTGCCAGGAGTGATCCTCATGAGTTATCAAGTCGATGTTGCAGTGATGATCGGTAGCAGCGTGCCACAGGGTATGCGCGAAGCCGGGCAGAAAGTGTGCTGGGTGGTATTGGTTAACGGAGAACAGCGCGGTACGGCGTTTGACACTCGTCTGCAAGCACAAGAATGTCAGGCGGCCTGGTTGGCGCAATTAAGCGCCAACCCTTTGGCAATGCGGCGTCGGGCTTAGCGCGACGTGTGCAGGCGTGCATTCAGTTCGTCGACAACCAGCGCCCAAGGGCCGTCTTCAAGAAGTTTCTCTTTCAAGAAGCTGGCTTGGGAGGGTGACCAGAAAGGCGCTTCGACCAATTTCACACCTTCGGCCAGCGGATGGTCTGCGATGAAGGTCTCAATTGATTGTTCGTCACTCTTCAGGCCAAGTTGACTGAACAGGTTTTCCAGCGTCTTGGGTGTCTCGTCCATGCTCATCTCCAAAGGTAAATACGGGTTACAGGCTATCTGAGGCTACAGAACCTCAAGAGTTCGCTCCGATAAGCGTTATCACTGTAGACCACAGATCAAATTGAGAGGTTGATACTGCCAATCAGTGCCTTTTCGGCTTGAAAGAGCGAGCTCAGTGCGATGGAAACTGCGCTGTTGAGGGCGACCACCTGACCTTTTGCACTCATGATGGCCGACATTCTGGCCTCTTCACTGCGGTAGCGCACGGCTTTGACCGCCGCCATGCGTGCATTGGCTTGGCGCAGCTGCTGCTGGAGTTGATCGAGGCGTTTTTTAAGTTGCTTGATGCGTTTTTTGAGGGCTTCAACCGGGTCGTCGCTGGAGCGTGGGGCGGGCTCGGTTTCGTTTTGCGACATCAGTTGCACCAGGCTTGAGTCGCTGGCGGGTTTACCGGTCGTCAGCGAGGGGCTGACCGCAAGGCGAGTGTCAATATTCAAGGTAATCATCAGTGATGCTCTTAAAACCGTTACTCACCTTGCTATCGGCCTGGCGCTCTGATCCTTGAGGCGCGCAAACCGACAAGGGCTCAAGCGTTAAGGGCGCCTGCGTCTACGGCCGCTTTGAGGGCGAGTGCGGCCTCTTTGCCTGCGGTGGCTGCAACATCGGCAGTCTTGAACCAGCGATCCTTTTCGACCTGATGGTAAGTGACGGTTTTGAGGGGCGGTTTGGCCCGCATCACAATCACTGCCTGAAACTCGCCATCGATTTCTCTGGCCTCACCGCGGATAAAAAACTCGCCAATATCAAATTCCGTCACGTGTCACTTTCCCTTGGAGGTAATGGAGCCGAGACAACCCGGCGGCATGGGCCGGGTCGATTTTTGCGCGAGTATGGCAGTTGTTGGGAGGCAGTGGCGCAGTTAAGTCATCAACCTGACGAAAGCCCTCAATTCAAGGTTGTGCGGTGCGAGTACAGCCGAGCTGTTTGTTTTCGAGATGGATGGCCAGTTTGCATGCATCGTTATGACTGCATCTGAAGCCTTTTATCTGACCCGTACCGGCTTCGCGTACATGAAAAAAGCCATGACTGATTGCAATCACTTGATAGAGAGGTTGATCTGTATACCCAAGATCAGGCTTGAGCCGGTAGAATGGCCCCCCAGCAGTGACCTCAGGCAGGTTATCGGTGTGGCGGGTAGCTATTGGACGTTCATCTGATATGTCCATGCAGAGTCTTCCTCATACGATTCTGTTGCGCAGATGGTTGTTTGAGTCAGGTCAAGGCGGTGAGTGCTGTCGCATTCAATGCGTTTTCGTTTATGTATTTGTAAGGTTTATTTTAAAAACGCTGCGCAGGGCTTTTCGTCTTTACGTGTAGGCTTTCCCTTTAGTTGTATGGGTCCGTTGCGCGCTATGTAATAAAAGGCCAGTGTTCTTCACACATTGAGCCTGCAACGTTGTGCCTGAGGCACAAGCATCCAAATCTGTATGCAGCGACTGTTCCTGGCCCAAGCGCTGCGGGACTGAGTTGAACGCAGATTTTAAAACTTTGGTGGTCAGGGCTTCTTTTGTGCTGCCGGTCTTTTGTGTGGCAGTTTTACTTCATGTTTTCGAGGGTTTTTCGTTGGCAGTCAGCAATTTGGAGATGCATGCGTTGTTCGTGTTGGGTGACCTGCGGGCGCGTTTGGTCAAACTGTTTCAATCACATTTTGTGTACGTCACCGAGCAAACGTCTGAAGGTATCTACATCGCCGAGATCGACACCGCCGCCGCGTTAGTGGTGGATGACAAACCGGGACTTCAGCTGAAGGTCGGGGATCACTTTCGCGCGGCGGTGCTTCCCAGTCGTGAAGGTGGCAAGTTAGAGATCAAGTTTCGGGAAATCAAAATGACGGTGTACGGCATTGGCGACTATGCCTATGTCAGTTCGCCCCAAGGTGAAGGCATCGTGTTTAAAGAAGGGCAGACAGTGGTGTTGGTTTTTGCCGCCAATGAGCAATTGGCCACGGGCTTGAGCAAAACCCTGAAAGCCGTCACTGCCAAAGCAGCCAAGTGGCCCAAAGGCGAACTGACCTTCAAGGCCAGTAAAGAGTGACAGTGTCGCGCAGCACGTTTCATCAGCAATACGCTGTGCAAGCCAGAGCCAAGGCGCTTGAGTTGTTTGCCCAAAAGCCCGCGTTGAAGGGCGCCTGGCTGAGTTGGGTGGCAGGGCAGTTGTATGCTTCAGGCCCCGCAGAATACGCAAGCATGGTGCGCCGCGAGCTCGAGCAGCTTCAGGCGCAGGCGCAAACAGGCAGCCGGACGCCTGAATAAGTCCTGCTATTACCACTTTGATCGTGTGGTCTAACGCGCTTCGCGAGGCATGCCCAATGCGCGTTCAGCAATGATGTTGCGCTGGATCTCGCTGCTGCCTCCGTACAGGGTATCGGCACGGGTGAACAGAAACAGGGCCTGCATCCGGGTGAGTGCGTAAGGCGCCCCAGCCAGCCATTCGGCTTCAGGGCCCATGACATCCATGGCCAACTTGCCCAGTTCAAGGTGCCAGGTGGACCACGCCAATTTGTAGAGGGTCGCTTCGGGTCGCAGGCTACCGTCCTGTGCCCCTGACAACATGCGCAGCGAGTTGTAACGCAACACCCGCAAACCACTCCAGGCCTGCGCAATGCGCTGACGCAAGACCGGGTCCAGGGCTGCGCCGTTGGTTTTGGCGATACGCACGACGTCGTCCAGTTCATTTTGGAACTGCATCTGTTGACCCAGCGTTGACACACCACGTTCGAAGCCGAGCAAGGCCATGGCAATCTTCCACCCTTGCCCGGGCTGACCGATCAAGTTGTCCGAACCGGTGTGCGCCTGGTCAAAAAACACTTCGTTGAACTCACTGGTGCCCGTCAGTTGTTTGATGGGTTGCACCCTAATACCCGGCTGAGCCATGGGCACCAATAGAAAAGACAACCCGTGGTGGCCTCTGCTGCCTGGCTCAGTGCGGGCTAAAACAAAGCACCAATCGGACTCGTGGGCCAGCGATGTCCAGACTTTTTGCCCGCTGATAAGCCACTGACTGCTATCGGCGTTGAGGCTGGCCCGGGTTTTGATATTGGCCAGGTCTGAACCTGCGCCCGGTTCTGAATAGCCTTGGCACCAAAAGTGTTGCCCGGCCAAAATCGCGGGTAAAAACCGTTGTTGTTGCTCAGGGGTGCCGAATGCGGCGATCGTCGGCCCTACCAAGCCCTCACCGATGTGGCCCATGCGGCCCGGGCCACCGGCGCGGGCGTACTCTTCATAGAAGATCACTTGTTGGTTGATGCTCAAGCCGCGGCCGCCCTGTTCGCGCGCCCAGCCTGCGCCAACCCAGCGGCCTTTGGCCAATACCTGCTCCCATCGCTTGCGCAGTTCAGGGGCGAAGTCCTCATCGCCCGGTCCACCCCGAAAGCGCAAGGCATGAAACTCCCCACTCAGATGCTGCTGCATCCAGTGCGCAACGTGCTGACGGAACTGTTCATCTGCTGCGCTAAAGCCGATATTCATGGCCTGTCTCCGAAAATCTGTTTCGCCAGCTGTTCGCGATGAAAGGCCGGTGGCCCGAACAGTTGCTCACTGGCACGTGCCCGTTTGAAGTACAAATGCGGGTCATATTCCCATGTGAAGCCTACGCCGCCGTGTAACTGGATCGACTGCGCCGCGCATTCGAAAAAACCTTCGCTGGCGTGGATTTTTGCAGTGGCACAGGCTTCGGCCAATTGTTGTTGTGCAACCGGGTCACCGTCGATCTTCAGACATTCACAGGCGATGCACGCCGCGTAGTAACTGGCCGAACGCGCGCATTCAACGGCCATCATCAGGTCGGCGCAGCGATGTTTGATGGCCTGAAAACTGGCAATGCTTCGACCAAATTGTTGACGCTCGCCAATGTAGGCCAGCGTCAGGTCCAGAGATTGTTGCGCGCCGCCGGTTTGCTCGGCGGCCAGACCAATGCAGGCGATCCGCACGACATCCCGTAACAGCGGCCAGCCTTGACCCGGCTCACTGAGCAATTGCGCGTCGCTGACGATCACGTTTTCGAGGCTCAGGTGGGCCAGACGGCGTGTTTGATCCAGGGTTGGCTGGTGTGTACGGGTGAGCCCTGGCGTAGTTGCGGGCAGGGCGAACACGCGTATGCCTGCTTCACCCACACTGCCCGGCGTACGCGCCGCGACGATCAACAAATCACAGTCAGCGCCATCAATCACGTTGAGGTACTGGCCGTTGAGGCAATAGCCGCCAGCGCCAGGCTGCGCGTCAATCTGCACGCTGCTGTCGTCCCAGCGTGGTGCGCTGGTGTACGCCAGGCTTGCGGTGATATCCCCGGCTGCAATCAACGGCAACCATTGATCTTTAAGCGCTTGATTGCCGCTGAGTAGCAAGGCGGGCGTCGCCAGGCAGCAGGTGGCAAAGAAAGGCGAGGGCAACAAGCGCCGCCCGAGCTGTTCTTGCAACAGGCATACCTCGACAAACCCCAGGCCCAGCCCGCCGTAGGTCTGCGGGATGGCCAGAGCAGGCCAATACAGTTCGCGAGCGATGCGCGCCCAGGTCGCACGGTCATGTCCGCACTCACTGGCCATTGCCGTGCGCACCGCTGCGCTATCGGCCACTTGCGCCAAAAAACGCTCGGCAGACTGTTGAATCAGGTGCTGCTCGTCAGTCAGGGCAAGCTCCATAGGGTAGCTCTCGTCAATGGAATAGGGACCAAAGCAGGAGCATGCAAGGGTCTGGAGCGAGCGCAAACCTTGTGCCGGACTAGTCCGTTTGGTCCAGAGGGTCAGGGCGCTGCGGCATCGAAGGTGATTTGTACGCTGCCGTAATATTCGCCAGCGCGAAAACCTTCTTCAGGCTTGAGCGCGTCGATGCGCAAGGGCACCCGTTTACCCGGCCATGCTTGATCGGCCCGTACGATCACAGTGTCTTGCAGGGTTAACGGTTGCTGATTGAACGTTACGTTCAACGCGATCGTATCGCGGCCGTTGAACAGCACCGGTTCGTACCCAAGCCGCGCGGTCACAGCACCGGCGGCGCTGGCCACATCAAACTCGGCGCGCAGTGGCTGCAGGGTTTCGTTGACCAGGTTCCAGTGCATCTGCTGCTCCTGCTCCAGAAAGCCGGGGTCGACGGGTATCACAAACAGCGCGTAAGTCGGGATGCTGACCGAGACCTCAAACGTGTGCTCTTCACGCGCCGCGGGTGCCTGCGAAGCCCACGCCAGCAACGCCAGCATTGCGCTCAGTTGCGAAGGTTTACTGCGCCAAGCCCGCATCAGCCTTTAACCTCGATAGTCTTTTGCTCATGGCCTTCTACCAGCGTCAGGCGATACAGCCGGCCAGCGAGCTTGTCAAAACCGTATGCCTTGCCCGGTAATACGTGGGTCTTGGTGGTGGGTTTACAGTCCAGTGGCGCATCGCTTGCACAGTCCTTGAATTCGTCGACCACCACCACGGTGTTGCCGTCATTGCGCAAGGTGTAGCGATTACCCGTGTTCTCAATTCGGGTATCGAAGCGCGCCTGCCTGGGCCGTACAAAAAAAACCGTGCCGTAACCCGCCAGCACATTGATACCGGCCGAGAGGGTTTTTTTGTAGGCGTCGCTGTCTTCTTCGCTCTGTGCGAACTCATCTTCTTTTTCGGGCACCACCGGGACAAACCTGACCCGAAAGTAGCGCTCTGTGTCGCGTTCGCCCATAAACAACAGGCGCGTTCCCTGGGTGCCGTTTGCCGGTACGATCAGGCGTGCCGGGCTGGCCATCAAACCGTCACGGGTTGAGTGGTTGGCTTGGGTTTTAAGCGGCGTCTCCTCAAAGGTGCCATCGGTTTTTAAGCGCATTTCCATGACTTGAACCCGGACAAAGGCTGTGCTGGTTCCGCCATTGAATACCCGCTTCAAGTACGTGCGTTTATCGCTGTCCAAATAGTCATAGACCAGGCCGACATTAATATTGGGTCCTGCCATTGCGCCCAACGACAAACCCCACAAAGCTACTGCTGTATACACCGCTTTCATGTTGACACCTCACTCACCAGAGACCGCTGGTGCGGCTAGACTTCTGAATCCCAAATAACCACGACATTCCCGCTATATGTGCCTTCTTGAAAGAGCATGTCCTTGACGTGTTGTTTCTGTATTTCGAAGTGCAGGGTTGCCTGGCGCCTGTCCACGTAATGGTTGGGCTGGAACAACTGCGTGCCCGCACCGCTTAATAACAGGGGTTGGCGATTGACAGCGGAACCGTCTTCGCGGCCCAGGCCGTTGGGCAACGTGACCAATATGTCGAGGGGCACCCGGTGGCTCTGTTTGTTATCCAGCGCGCAGGTATCGCCTATGACGTATTGGCATTGCAGGCTCATCTGGAAGCGCGAGCTGGCGGAGATAAGAAAGGTTTGGTCGCGGTATAGCTTTTCAGGGGCGCGGCCTTGAAACATCCATTGATGCCAGCCACCTTTTGGCACCAGCTCAACGAAATTACCGCCGGGCGGGACGTCAACTTTCAGGGTGTGTGACACGCCCAGTGAGAAATTAAGCGTCAGTAGCGTGTCACTGGGAATCAAGACGTCCCCCATATCAAAGTCTTGATAAGGGCCGATCGTGTAAGTCATGCGCCCCGTGTATTCGCCTGACGACATGTGCAGCGGGTTCGGCGTTTGCAGCTCATATGAAAAATCCAGCGTCCTGAACGTCATGTAGGGAATGTCGTAGAGCGCTTGTTTGCCACAAGCCGTGGTGGACACCGGTGTTTCCCAAAAAAAAATAAACTGGGTGGCGTCATACAGCGCAGTGGACTTTCCGATGCAGGGAGCAGGGGCCAGAGACCAGCGCTGGCCGCTCCATAACCGGTTGTAGGCGTTGAACCAACTACTGGCATTTGGCACAAGATCATGGATAGTGCGCGGCGAGGTATCCATGGTCGTACCAAAGCCAATTATGCGGACTCTGACTTCTTCTGTTTCTTGAGTTTGGGCATGGGTCACGGTCAGCGTTCGCCATTCGCCAGGCACGGTGATCATGGCGCCCTGGCGCGGATCGGCATGGTGAGCCAGGATGGGCGCCACATTGTTGAAATGCACGGGGGCACTGATGCTGTAGATGCCTCTGTATTCGCAGTTAGCCGGGTAGTAACGACAATAACCGCCGTTATTGGGGGTTTTGTTAACGAACGCGTTGTGATGCGGCCGTGCGGAGTCCGGTTGAAACTCTGCCCGTATGTCCATCTCGATGGCGAATAGGTCGGGCGAGAGGCTGATTGCCAATGCACCGCTCAATGCAACCCGCCCGCACCTTGTCACCTGTAGATCGCGCGCGACGCAACCGAGCCACTTGAGGCCACGCAAGGCCTTATTGACGACGTGAGCATTCATCCGTTTCATCCTGCTACCTCTGCATCATTACCCGACTCCGCCAGCGTGTCGGGGTGGCAACGCAAGTCACCGATTTCCAACACATGGTTTTGCAGCCGGGCCTTGCCCATATCAATTCGGAACTGGCACAGCAGCGCCTCTCCCTTGCGTACTTGCAAGGTGGGTGCATTGGCATTCATTTCCATGGAGAAAAAGCCGTCGACTTCACTGATCCCACGGCTGGCGTGATTAATGATGTGATGGCCCTTGAGCGGGTTGCCCTGCGGGTCGACCAAGCGAGCGAGCACGGTGACGGTCTGCACCACATTGATTTTGCGATAGTCCACGCCGCCCTTGTTGAGGTGGTAACGGCTGCGTGCTGGCTGGATCGCAGCGGCCGGTACGTGATTGCCTTCAAAGTCAAAACTCACCACGCTGTTTTTGTACGCAGTCACGGGAATAAAGTTGCGGCCCGCATGCAGCATCGTGCTGCTGCCACTCAGGTCGTCAGCGCGTAATACGATGTCGTTCACATCAGACTCAACGTCAATGATCATGCCGGCGCCGCGACCCTGGTGTTGGCTGGTCAGTACGAGGTTGTTGCCACCTACGGCCAGGGTGCTGTCCAGATTCAACCCGCCGCTCAGGTTGCCGTTAAAGGAGGAACGCTGAACAAAGCTGTCGCCGTTTATGTGCTGCGTGGCAAAGGTGCTACGGGCACTCAAGCCCACGCCATAGGTGTCGGTGGTGGCGCTGGCCGAGACGTTTTGCAGTACATGACCCTCCAGGTCGCGGCTGTACGTCAGCGAGGCGTTGTTGTCGCGTCCGCCATCACGGTCGGTGCGTGAACCGAGGCTGGCAGACCAGCTTTCGCCGGGGCCGCCGAGTGCCAGGCTGATGGTCACATCAATCCCGCGATTGCGTGTGTAGGCCGAACTCAGGCTGCCCGGACGATCAAACAGCGATAAACGCCAATTGCCATCACTGCCGAACAGGTTGGTGCGCCGGGTCCAGCCCAGATCAATGCCATAGCCTTGGGTATAGCCATCGCTGTGCGACAGGCGCGCACTGAGGCTGCTCACAGGATTGAGGCGGTGAGTGATCGACAGGGATGAATTGCGCGTTTGTCCGATAAACAGCGAGCGTTGGCGCACGCGTGTCCCGTCCGGCAACGTGTCGTAGGTATTGCGCGTATCCAGCCAGCTGCGCGTGTGGTTGAACACCAGGCTGCCATGCCCGTAGTTGTACAGGCCGTTCAGGTCTATCCCGGTGCCATAGTTTTCGGTTTCATACACGTTGGCGTAAACGCTGGCGTTGTGGGCTAGCGTCCAGTCGATTGACGTGCCGTATTGCATGTCGCCTTTGACCTGTCTGCCCGACACGCCCACCACGACCCGCGGGTGCAGCAGGTAATTAATCGACGCACCGCCCGTCATGTCGCCACTGGCCTGCTCCTCCCAGTTGCTCCACAACGTGCTTTCTCGCCCCGCAAATACGTTGTAACGCCAGCGTTCATCGTGGTTGCGCCAGTTGTTGGGCTTGTAGATCAGTTCAGGGGAGGTACTGCTGATTTGACCGTCTTCGATCAGCCTCACCTCCACGTCATAAATCCCGCCGGGTAGCGGGCGGGTGTCGAGGCTCTGCAAGCCTGCGTTGACCATTTGGGTATTGATCAGCAAGCCGTTGCGATAGATTTCGACCGTGGCCTGACGGTTAGCGGTGACATAAACAGGGTAAACGCTGGGCCGGGATTGGTTGATTGCCAAGCTGTCGGAGCTGGCGTACATCACCCCCAGCACGGTGTCGGGGTTTGCACCAAAGGTGCGCACTTGCCGGCTCAAACCTTCGGCGTTGGGGGTGAAATACCCCAGGCGCCAAAAATTGCCTGCCCATTCGCGCTGGGTGTAGGCGTCATAAATGGCGTGATACAGCGCCGTGTCATCCGGCCCTCCCATACGGGACAGTTGCAGATTAAGGCTCTGGCTCCAGTTACCCAGACTGCTGCTGGCCTCAAGGCCAAAGCGCCCGGCCAATGCCTCATCCTGCCCGCCGCTGAGATTGAGCTGATTGCGCACCATCAGACCGCGACTGCCTTGCTCCGGCAACGTGTAGTACTGAGGGGCCTGCTGCTCACGCTCGGCATGTTCGGTAAGCAAAGAGAGCAGTGAGTTTTGCAGGTTGTAATGCACGGCCAGCAACTGTTCCGGGCATTGGCTGTGACAGCTGCCCAGTGGCACGCCTTGTTTCAGATAGTCGGCCCATGATTCGCGTTCGCTGATGGGCAGCGCGCGGGTGTCATGGTCGGTGAATTCAAGCAGGGTCAAGCGATCATCGCGTGAAAGCACAATCATCGCTTCACCGATCAGTTGTTGATTGAGTTCTACTTGCACGGCCAAAGGCACGTCAAAAAAGTGCTCTTCGAAGTCCGAAGGCAGCCCCTTGGCTTGTGCGAGCAAGCTCCGCGGCGTCGTGCCAACTGCCGTGGCGGCGGCGAGGGCACTTGCACTGAATATCAAGGCGAGCGCTGCCGCGATGGGCGTCATCGGTAACATTCACGAAATACTCTGATAGCGGGTATTAAAGTGCGCAGGTAGCGCCCGGACGTAGTCGTACAGGCCGGGCGCCTGGCATTACGCGTGTGGCGTTACGGGGTGACGCGCGGCACGTTGTCGAACACCACGGTGTAGGACGCGGTATAGAGCCCCGAGGCGCTATCGGCAGGTTTGGCGGCTGTAATCACCATGTCGGCCTGAGTACCCGGCGTTGAGCTTGCATCGTTCACCACCTCCAGGGGGGTGCCGGTCAAGGTGGTGCCGTTGAACGTGGTGGTCAGGGCGATGTTTTGGTCCAGGTTGCCGTTGAACAGGCTGGTGGGGCCGCCCTCGATATAAGCATGGATAGAACCGTCGGTATTCTTCACGTTGTACACCTGGTGCAGGCTGCTCAGCGTGCCGTTGACCGGGTCATAATTCATGGTTTCGTCTTTACCGAACTCCGGATCTTGCGGCATGACATGGAACACTTTGGTGGGAATGGACGCCTTGATATTGATCAGGCTGCTGGCCTCTCCGGCAGCCAAAGCGTGGGTAGACACGAGCGACAGGACCAGCAGTGAACCCGTAATAACAACCGTTTGTTTAAACATGATAGATACCCTGAAAGTAAGGAATGTGAAGTGCATGAAACCCCTCGCGTCATAAACGCATGCGGCCAGTCTGACAGTGGCCGTATAACAAATGAGCACGGACTAATTAAGTATGTGCAGGAGGTGGTGAACTTTCGATGCCGGGAAAGTATTAACTAAGTTGTTTGAAGTGCCTATAAAACTTTGCGTAGTTCTGATCCTTTCGTTCTGTAGTACATATCCTTCAATGATCGAAGGAATATTCCGAAGCCTGCTTTTTTGACTGATAAATTGAAAATAAAACCTATTTATATCAATCACATGGCTTTTGAATATCACTCGGTATTTTTCACGACGCTGAAGGCGTGCATTTGTAGGGGTTTGAGCGGTTAGTTGGGCGGTTTTTTTACGTTATGTCGCAGTGTTGCGCGCAAGTAATAAAGCGGCCTGTGCGTGCGTTATATCATGCTGAGGGCAGTAAGTTATGTCGTGGAGTTGGACGATAATAGTGGCTTGAGTTGTGTTTTAAGTTGTGCTTTAAGTTGTGTTTTATTAAGGCATGAGGAGTAAGCGTGAATGGTCATTCAACACACCTTTGAACGGGGGCAAGAACGCCATGACGGGTTTGAAAAGCGGGCAGCACGTATACGCAGTCCACGGGTCTTCGCGCCCGGCGATTTAAAACTGTTGTTATTAGCCTTGATCGCTGAACAACCGTGCCATGGCTATGACCTGATTTTGCAAATTGAAGGGTTATTCGACGGGGCTTACAGCCCCAGCCCTGGGGTGATTTACCCCACGCTGGCGTTTCTTGAAGCGGGGTTGCTGGTTGAAGTGAGCGTGCAGGGTGACAAAAAAAGCTATGCGATCACGGAGGCGGGACGCTTGTCCCTGAGTCAACAGGCGGTTGCGCTCAATGGCGTGCGCATGCGCATCGAAGTCAGTCGCTCTTCGTTACGCGGGCAGAATCGGCCAGCCGAAATTCATGAGGCCGTGCACAACTTGCGCCACGCCTTGCAATTGCATCATGGCCATTGGAGCCCGCAAGAAATCCAGCGCGTGCATAACTTGCTCAATAACACGGCCAAAGCCATTGTCGACGGGCAATAACCGTCATGGCGGGGGCAGGCTTACAGGGCGCGGGTTGGCGCCGAACTCAGGCTGGCCCCGCGATGAAAAGCCCCATCTTGCGCCGTAGCGGGCCTGCACCCGCTCCAGTGTTTTAGTCCCAACGGACGATGATCCGGCCCTTGCGCCTTCCCATACTGCTCACATGCCTTTGCCCATTCAGGAGCACATGTGAACAGCGCAATCCCTACTGCATTTCACACCCGCATCGAGGCGGGTGTCGCTGAACTGGTCATCGACCGTGCGCCGGTCAATGCGCTGAACAGCCAGCAATGGTCAGACTTGGCGCTCACCCTTGAGGGCTTGGGGCTAAACCCCCAGGTGCGGGTGATCGTGATCCGGGCCGAGGGCCGGGGGTTTTGCGCCGGTGTCGATATCAAGGAGCTGGATGCCCATCCCGAGCTGATCGTGCAGGTCAACGCAGGCAACTACGCGACCTTCAAAGCGATACATCGCAACCCGGTGCCGGTGATTGTCGCCGTGCATGGCTTTGTGTTGGGTGGCGGGATTGGCATTACCGGCGCCGCTGACATCGTAATCGCCTCCGAGTGCGCCACCTTTGCCTTGCCAGAAGTAGACCGCGGCGCGATGGGCGGGGGGGCGCATTTGCAGCGCCTGTTTGCGGTGCAAAAGGTGCGCTATCTGTTTTTTACCGGCGACAGCATCAGCGCCGTCGAGGCGCAACAGTACGGCTTTATTGAACGCGTTGTACCGCGTGAACAGTTGCGCGACACCGCCCTGACTATCGCCCACAAAATTGCCCGCAAAAGCCCGGCGATGATCCGCATTGCCAAAGAAGCCTTGAACGGTATCGAAGACGGCAACCTGGAAGATAAATATCGCTGGGAGCAGGGGTTTACGTTGCAGGCTTACACCTGTGCCGACTCCGCCGAGACACGCCGCGCATTCGTCGAGAAGCGCGACGCCACGTTCTGAGGAGCTGACGATGGACCTGACTTACTCCCCCAAGCAAAAGGCCTTTCGCCAGGAAGTCCGGCAGTGGTTGGCGGCCAACCTGCCAAGCGCGCCCCTGGCCAGTTACGACACCCGCGAAGGCTTTGAACAGCATCGACAGTGGGAGGCCAAATTGTTCGACAGCCGCCTGTCGATGGTCATGTGGCCGACCGAGTTGGGCGGGCGGGGTTGCGACCTGATCGAGTGGCTGATTTTTGAAGAAGAATATTACGGCGCCGGCGCACCGATGCGCGTCAATCAAAATGGCCAACTGCTGCTTGGCCCTACGCTGATGGAGTTTGGCACTGAGGCGCAAAAAAAACGCTTTCTGCCGCGTATGGCGGCCAGTGCCGATATGTGGGCGCAGGGCTGGTCGGAACCCAACGCCGGTTCTGATATGGCCGCCATCACCAGCAAAGCCACCTGCGACGGCGACAGCTATGTGCTTAACGGTCAGAAAACCTGGTCCACGCGCGCCATTTTTGCCGACTGGTTATTTGGCCTGTTTCGCAGCGACCCGGCGTCCAGCCGCCATCACGGCTTGTCGTTTGTACTGGTGCCGCTCAATGCGCCGGGGGTGACCGTACGCCCGATCAAAGCGCTCAACGGCAAGGACGCGTTTGCCGAAGTGTTCTTTGATGAGGTGCGCATCCCGCTGGACAACCGGATTGGCGAAGAAGGCCAGGGTTGGCAGGTGGCAATGGCCACCGCCGGTTTTGAACGCGGGTTGTTGTTGCGCTCCCCGGCGCGGTTTCAATACACCGCCGCCAAGCTAGTGGCGCTGTATCAAGCCAACCGCGCGAGTGCTGACCGTGACCCGACGTTGGGCGAGGCGGTGTGCAACGCCTGGATGGACGCCCAGGCGTACGCCTTGTCGGCGTATCACACAGTGGGGCGCTTGAGCCGGGGCGCGCAGATTGGCGCCGAGTCCAGCACCAACAAAATCATCTGGTCAGAACTGGATTTGCACCTGCACGAAACTGCCATGCGCATTCTGGGTGCCAGCGGTGAATTGACCGGTAAAGCGGGCGATGGCCATGACTGGCTGGAGGGCTTTCTATTTGCCCAGGCCGGGCCGATCTACGCCGGTACTAATGAGATTCAGCGCAACATCATTGCCGAGCGCATGCTCGGTCTGCCGAAGTGAGGGCGGGTATGGACTTTACCTTTAGCGATGACCAGCTCACGTTTCGTGAAGCCATCAGCCGTTTTTTGATGACTGAAGCCGCGCCCGAAATGCTCCGTGAAATCTGGGAAACCGATGTCGGACGCTCACCGGATTTACGCAACAAAATCGCCGCACAGGGCCTGACCGCACTTTCAGTGCCCGACGCGTTTGGCGGCTTGGGCATGGACGATGTGGCGTGGTCGTTGATGACCCAGGAGCTGGGTTACTACGCCATCCCCGATTCACTGGCCGACACCGCTTACCTCGCCTGTGGCCTGATTGCCGGCCTGGACGGGCGCGTGGCTGAACGCGGCGAATGGTTGCGGGGCATTGCCGATGGCAGCTTGCGCGTCGCCATCGGTCACCCGGTCAACCCGTGGGTGGCCGACGCCGCTCATGCCGACTTGCTGCTGTTGGCCAACGGCGATGACGTGCATGCGGTGGCGCGTGCCCAGGTCGATGTTCAGGTACACCGCAGCATTGATGCCTCCCGCCGCCTGGCTCAAGTCAGTTGGCAGCCGCATGCCGCCACGCGCGTCGCCCAAGGCGAGGCAGGGCGCCTGTTATGGGCGCAGACCGTCAGCCGTGGGGCGTTATCGGTGGCGGGTCAATTGCTGGGGCTGGCGCAACGCATGCTCGACCTGTCAGTGGACTACGCCGCCCAGCGCAAGCAATTTGGCAAACCCATTGGCAGTTTTCAGGCGGTCAAACACCACCTGGCCGATGTGGCGACGCAACTCGAATTCGCCAAGCCCGTGCTGTACCGCGCGGCGTATGCACTGGCCCAAGGCGAACAAAATGCGCACGTCTGGGTGTCGCAGGCACGGCTGGCGTGTTGTGAAGCCAGTTGGCTGGCGGCACGGCATGCCATTCAGGTGCACGGCGCCATGGGCTACACGTGGGAAGTCGATCTGCAAATGTTCATGAAACGCGCCTGGGCACTGGACAACGCGTGGGGTGATCGTGCCCTGCACAAAACCCGGGTGGCGGCGCATGTATTGAGTGGTGCGCCATTAGGCCCCGGCCATACTTTCGAGGACTGAATCATGCCCCAAGCCTATCTTGTGGACGCACTGCGCAGCCCGACCGGCAAACGCAAAGGTGCGCTGGCCCATGTGCATGCCATCGACCTGGGCGCGCATGTGCTCAAGGCGCTGGTGGAACGCAACCCGATCCCGGCCGATGAATACGATGACGTGATCTTTGGCTGCGTCGACACCATTGGCTCGCAAGCGGGCGATATTGCCCGTACCAGTTGGCTGGCGGCGGGTTTGCCGCTTAATGTGCCCGGCACCACGATTGATCGTCAGTGCGGGTCGTCGCAACAGGCGCTGCACTTTGCTGCGCAAGCGGTGATGAGCGGTACTCAGGACGTGATTGCCGTGGGTGGCGTGCAGACCATGACGCAAATTCCGATTGCCTCGGCAATGCTGGCCGGGCAGCCCTTGGGCTTTGCCGACCCGTTTTCGGGCAGCAAGGGCTGGCAGGCGCGCTTTGGCAATCAGCCGGTGAACCAGTTCTATGCCGCACAGCGGATTGCCGATCACTGGGGCATCAGCCGTGAGCAGATGGAAATCTATGCGCTGCACAGTCATCGCCGCGCGCTGGACGCCATCGCCGAGCGGCGCTTTGCTTCACAGATCGTGCCCTGCGAAGGGCTGTGCGACGACCAGACGCCGCGCCACACCAGCCTGGCCCAAATGGCTGAACTGGCGCCGCTCGCCCCTGAGTTCCCGTCGATCACCGCTGCGGTGTCCAGCCAAACCTGCGATGCCTCGGCTGCCTTGCTGGTGGTCAGCGAGGCGGCACTCAAACGCTACAACCTCACCCCGCGGGCGCGCATTCATCACTTGTCCGTCTTGGGGGATGACCCGATCTGGCACCTGACTGCCCCCATCGCGGCCACCCGTGCCGCGCTGAAAAAAGCCGGTATGCGCCTCAACGACATCGATCTGGTGGAAATCAACGAAGCGTTTGCCTCGGTGGTCATGGCCTGGGCCAAAGAACTGGACTACGACCCGGCCAAAACCAACGTCAACGGCGGCGCCATTGCCCTCGGCCACCCGCTGGGCGCCAGTGGGGCGCGGTTGATGACCGGTTTGCTTTACCAACTGGAACGCAGCGGTGGGCGCTATGGCTTGCAAACCATGTGCGAAGGCGGCGGGCAAGCCAACGTGACGATTATTGAACGCCTTTAGGAGCAGTGAGATGGCTATGTGTGAAGGACGTACCGTGATCATCACCGGCGCCGGTGGCGGTTTGGGCCGCGCATATGCGCTGGCCTTCGCCCGTGAAGGCGCGAATGTGGTGGTCAACGACATCCGCAGTGATGCCGCGCAACAGGTCGCGGATGAAATCCGTGAGCAAGGCGGGCAGGCGCTGGCCAATGGCGATGACATCACCACGGTGGCCACCGCGCAGCACATTGTCGATGCGGCGCTGGCCGCCTTTGGTGAGGTTCACGTACTGGTCAATAACGCCGGGATCTTGCGCGACCGTATGTTTATCAGCCTCAGTGAAGAGGAGTGGGACGCCGTCATGCGCGTGCACCTGAAGGGGCATTTTTGCCTGGCCAATATTTTGGGCAAACGCTGGCGCGATCAGGCCAAGGCCGGTCAGCCGGTGGCGGCGCGCATTATCAACACCAGTTCGGGTGCGGGGTTGCAAGGCTCGGTGGGGCAGTCCAATTACAGTGCGGCAAAGGGCGCGATTGCCGCCTTGACGCTGGTGCAAGCGGCCGAACTGGCGCGCTATGGCGTCACGGCCAACGCCTTGGCACCGGCTGCGCGCACCGCCATGACCGAAAGCGCGATGCCCGATGTGGTGAAAAAACCGCAACACGGCGGTTTCGATGCCTGGGCACCGGAAAACGTCGCGCCGTTGGTGGTGTGGCTGGGCAGCGCGTTGTCTGGTCATGTGAGCGGGCAAGTCATTGAAAGCCAGGGCGGGCGCCTGTCATTGGGCGATGGTTGGCGTACCGGCGTGACCTGCGATAAAGGCGCGCAATGGCGACCTGAAGAAATCGGCGAGGCGCTGGACCGGATCCTCGCCCAAGCGCCTGAGCCGCAGCGGGTGTGGGGCAGCTGACGTCGCCAGCGTTCACACAATGCAGTGTTTTTTGAGAAGGGCCTCCAACCATGAAACCAGCTCCCCCCTACGTTCCCGGCCATCAACTGCTGGCCGGCAAGTCAGTGTTGATTACCGCCGCCGCAGGCGCAGGCATCGGCTTTGCTGCCGCCAAACGCTGCGCCGAAGAAGGCTGCCGTGCCTTGATGATTTCAGACATTCACCCGCGTCGTCTGGAGGAGGCGGTAGAACGCCTCAAGGCCCAAACCGGCTTGCAGGCGGTGTTCGGGCAACTGTGCAACGTGACCGTCGAAGCCCAGGTGCAAGCCTTGGTCGCGGCGGCTGAAGACGCATTGGGCGGTGTCGATGTGCTGATCAACAATGCAGGCTTGGGCGGGCAGGTGCGGCTCACTGACATGAGCGACCAGCAGTGGTCGTCGGTGCTCGACATTACCCTGACCGGCACCATGCGCATGACCCGGGCCATGCTCCCGCACATGGAAAAACGCGGCGCCGGGGCCATCGTCAACAACGCGTCGGTATTGGGTTGGCGCGCACAGAAGGAGCAGGCGCATTACGCTGCCGCCAAGGCCGGGGTCATGGCACTGACCCGTTGCAGCGCACTGGAAGCCGCCGAGAGCGGGGTGCGGATCAACGCGGTCGCCCCGTCGATTGCCCTGCATGATTTTTTGAAAAAAGCCTCCAGCCACGAACTGCTGGAACAACTGGCCAGCGGTGAAGCTTTTGGCCGTGCCGCCGAAGTGTGGGAGGTGGCCAATGTGATGGTGTTTTTGGCCAGTGACTACGCCTCGTACATGGTCGGCGAAGTATTGCCGGTCAGTTCGCAACAGGCGTGAGGGGCCGTCCATGAGTACGCTTTTCAGCAGTGCCAAGCAGTTGCAGGACGCACAGGGGATGGACCTGGGCCACACCGACTGGCTGCGGGTGACACAACAACGCATCAACCTGTTTGCTGAGGCCACCGGCGATCATCAATGGATTCATGTCGACCCTGAGCGCGCCGCGCACGGCCCGTTTGGTGCGTGCATCGCTCACGGTTACCTGACCCTGGCGCTGGCGAACCTGTTTATGCCCCAGCTCATGCAGTTCGCCAACCTGGCGATGGGGGTGAACTACGGCACTGACCGCTTGCGCTTCCCGGCAGCGGTCAAAGTTGGTTCGCGGGTGCGTGGCCATGGCGAAGTGCTGAGCGTCGAGGCGCTGGGTGACACGCTGCAAGCCGTGGTGCGCATCAGCATCGAAATCGAGGGCAGCCAACGCCCCGGTTGTGTGGTGGACACCATCAGCCGTTACACCTTCAACCCTCTTGAACAGTGAGCTTGAACATGAATGCACAGGATGTGGTGATCGTCTCCACCGCCCGAACGGCGTTGAGCAAGTCTTTTCGTGGCGCTTTCAACGACACCGAAGCCCCTGTGCTGGGCGGCCATGTAGTGCGCGCGGTGGTGGCGCGTGCCGGGATCGAACCGGGCGCCGTTGACGACGTGATCATGGGCGCGGCGGCGCAGCAGGGCACTCAGGGTTACAACATCGGCCGTCTGTGCGCGTACACCGCAGGCTTGCCGGACACCGTGCCGGGCATGGCGGTTGACCGCATGTGCGCCTCGGGGTTGATGAGCATTGGCATTGCGGCCCAAGGCATCCTGGCGGGCGACCTGTCGATTGCCGTGGCCGGTGGCGTCGAGTCGTTGTCGCTGACGCAAAACGCCCACAAAAACACCTACCGCGCCCAGTCCCAAGCCGTCATTGAGTGCATGCCAAGCGCCTACATCCCGATGCTGGAAACCGCCGAAATCGTGTCACGCCGGTACGGCATCAGCCGCGAGGTGCAAGACGCCTACTCGCTGCAAAGTCAGCAGCGCACGGCGACGGCGCAGGCGGCGGGTTTATTTGCAGAAGAAATCGTGCCGCTGGCAGCGCGCAAACTGCTGTTTGACAAAGAAGGCAAGGCAGGCGGCCATCAAGACGTGATTGCCGAGCGTGACGAGTGCAATCGTGCGTCCACCACGCTGGACGATTTGACTGCCCTCAAGCCGGTCTGGAAAGAGGGCAAGTGGGTGCAGCAGGGCGAATTCATCACCGCGGGCAACGCCTCGCAGTTCTCTGACGGCGCGGCGGCGGTGTTGTTAATGAGTCGCGCCCAAGCCAAGCAGCGCGCACTTGAACCGCTCGGTGTGTATCGCGGGCTGGCCGTGAGTGGCTGCGCGCCTGAAGAAATGGGCATAGGCCCGGTGTTGGCGATCCCCAAATTACTCAAGCGCTTTGGCCTGACCGTATCGGACATCGACCTGTGGGAAATCAACGAGGCGTTTGCCTGCCAAGTGGTCCACTGCCGCGACTTTTTACACATTCCCAACGAGCGCTTGAACGTCAATGGCGGAGCCATCGCCATCGGGCATCCGTTTGGCATGTCGGGCACACGCATGGTGGGCCATGCCTTGTTGGAAGGCCGTCGGCGTGGTGCGCGTTTTGTGGTGGTAGCGATGTGCATTGGCGGCGGCATGGGTGCGGCCGGGTTGTTTGAACTCAACTAACCGCCAATCCCTGGCAGGCGCGTTGGATTGGGTCACTGGCAGCCCTTTTGGATCCAGATACGGTATAACCCTTCACTGCTCTGTTTTGAGGTGTTCAGGTTATGCAAAACCCGTCGCAACGGCCGCTGTGGCAGATCTATCTGATCTTTCTGGCGCCGATGGTGCTGTCCAACTTTTTGCAAAGCTTCTCCGGCACGCTGAATGGCATTTACATCGGGCAGATGCTGGGTACGCAGGCACTGGCGGCAGTGTCGGGCATGTTTCCCATTGTGTTTTTCTTTATCGCGCTGGTGATCGGCCTTGGCGCGGGTGCATCGGTGCTGATCGGGCAAGCGTGGGGCGCCCGTGAAACCACAATGGTCAAGCAAATTACCGGCGCCACCCTGACCTTGGGCCTGTTGATCGGGTTGATTGCCGCCGTGGTGGGCAGCGTGTTCGCCCGTGCGGCGTTGCAAGGGTTGGGCACGCCCGTCGATGTGCTGGACGATGCGGTGGCCTACGCGCGGATCATGATGCTGATCATGCCGCTGCTGCTGGTGTTCATCTTGTTCACGCAGTTGCTGCGCGGCGTCAGTGACACGGTTTCGCCGTTGTTGGCACTGATGGTGTCCACCGTTGTGGGTTTGTTACTGACACCGGCGCTGATTCTGGGTTGGGTGGGGTTGCCGCCGCTGGGGATTCAAAGCGCCGCCTATGCCGGGCTGGTGGGCAATGTGTTGGCCATGCTGTTTCTGGGCCTGCGTTTGCGCCACAAAAAAAGCGTCATGGCGCCGGACCGTGAACTCTGGGCGGCGCTGCGCCTGGACCGTGCCATTTTGGCCAAAGTGCTGCGCATCGGCTTGCCGACCGGGGTGCAGATGGTGGTGTTGTCGTTGTCGGAGCTAGTGATTCTGGCATTGGTCAACAGCCACGGCTCGCAAGCCACGGCGGCCTATGGCGCGGTGACGCAAATCGTCAATTACGTGCAGTTCCCGGCGCTGTCGATTGCCATCACCGCATCGATTCTCGGTGCCCAGGCCATCGGCGCCGGGCACATCGAGCGCATTGGCCCGATTCTGCGCACCGGCCTGATGATCAACCTGTGGCTGACCGGCGCTCTGGTGCTATTGGGCTATGTGCTGTCGCATTGGTTGCTGGGCTTGTTTATCACCGACGTCGAAGCGCGGGTACGGGCTGAGCACCTGTTGCACATCATGCTCTGGAGCATTCTGTTCTTTGGTTTTCAGGCGGTGGTGGGCGGGATCATGCGCGCCAGCGGCGTGGTGCTGGTGCCGATGGGTATCACCATCTTCTGCGTAGTGGCGGTTGAATTACCGGTGGCCTATGCGCTGGATGCGCATTTCGGCCTGCAAGGGGTGTGGATGGCCTTTCCGGTGACCTACCTGACCATGCTGGCTTTGCAAACCGCCTACTACCGTCTGGTGTGGCGTCATAAACAGATCCAGCGCCTGATCTGAAACGCGCAATCGCTGGCCGTTACCTGCGCGGTAACGGCCCGGTGAGCCCCTTGATCAACCCCCTCACGCCCAGCTAGGCCATTTGGACGATGTGCCTGTGACTGCCCGGTCTGATTATCGAGGCCAGGTTGCTGCGACCTCGCCGCTGAGTTCGTCACAGCCTCCACGACTATAAAAAGAAGAGGACTGGCCGTATGCAATTCGCCCTTCTACTGCCTCGTGCCGCGAGGTATCGATCATGCGTTCGCTAATCGGTTATCTGGTGTGCCTGATCGTTGCCGTCACCATCGCATTCACCTTCACCCCCCGCACAACACTGGACGTCGCTGGCGAACCGCTGCGCGCCGACCGCTTGCAAATCAACGGCATGGTCTACCTCGACCAGCGCGTGGTGGCGGTGGGCGAGCGCGGCACGGTGTTGCTCAGTGATGATCAGGGCGCGTCCTGGCAACCGGCCACGGTGACGCCGCAACGGGATTTGACCCTCACGGCGCTGGTGGCGTTGACCGACAGCCGTCTGTTGGCCGTTGGGCATGACGGCTGGATTTTACGCTCTGACGATCAAGGCGCTCATTGGGCCGAGGTGCGTTACGACAGCGAACTGGCTGAACCCCTGCTGGGCATCTGGAGTGCCGGCGCGCAGCAGGTCTTGGCGTTTGGCAGTTTCGGCAAGTTTTATCAGTCCGATGACGCGGGCCGCACCTGGCGGGCGACGGCGTTGAGTGTCGACAGTGCGCACCTGAATGGCATGGACGGTGGCCCTGACGGGCGGCGCATGGTGGTGGGCGAGCAAGGGCTGGTGATGCGCACCGACGACGCGGGCCAGCACTGGCAGACGCTGCCGGCGTTTTACAACGGCTCGCTGTTTGGTGTGGTGCGTTTGAGCGCCGAGCGCTGGGTGACCTATGGCATGCGCGGCCATGTGTTCGTCAGTCAAGACTTTGGCCAGTCCTGGCAGCAGGTCGCCGTGGGCAACACGCTGCCACTCTATGGTCATGTGTTGCTGCCCAAAGGGGACGGCGTGCTGATCGTGGGGGCAGGCAGCTCAATGGTGCGCCTCGATGGCACAGGGCAGCGGGTCAGCGCGACACGTTTGCCGGGGCTGGGCACCTTGACCTCGGCGGTCATCGTCAACGCAGGGCGCTTGTTGGTGGGCGGTGAACGCGGAGTATTTCAGGGCACGGACGCCAGCGTTGCTGCGCGGACTCAATAAGGAGCGCTAAATGAACGTCGCTAACTCCACGGTTACGCGGCTGGTCGAGCGCACTGCCGATTGGCTGATCCATTGGCGCAAAGCGTTGCTGGCGCTGTTTGTAGTGTTGACCGTGGCGCTGGGTTACAGCGCCACCCGCACCCAACTCGATCCGGGGTTCAACAAGCAAATCCCGGTGCGCAATGCCTACATGGTCAACTTTCTCGACTTCAGCCAGTACTTCACCGGTGCCAACCGCTTTTTGGTCAGCGTGAAGTGGAAGGGTGAGGGCGATATTTACAACCGCGAATTTCTCGACACGCTGAATAAAGTCACCGACGAGGTGTTCTTTATTAATGGCGTGAGCCGCGCCAGCGTCACGTCTCTGTTCACCGCCAATGTGCGCTATATCGAAATCACCGAAGACGGTTTTTTCGGCGATGTGGTCGTACCGCCACGCTTTACCGGTTCGCGCGAAGACCTGGATCAGGTGCGTAACAACGTGGCGCGCTCGGGGCAAATCGGGCGCCTGGTGGCCAACGACTTGACCTCATCAATGGTGCGCGCGGACCTACAGGAGCAGGACCCAAAAACCGGCAAGCCGGTGTCGTATGCCCAAGTGGCGCAGCGTCTGGAAAACATTCGTGCCCAGTACAGCAACGACAACATTGAGATCAATATCGTCGGTTTCGCCAAACTGGTGGGCGATGTGGTTGAGGGGCTGAACACGGTCATCGGCTTCTTTGTGATTGCGTTTGTGATCACCGCCTTGCTGCTGTGGCTGTATTCGCGCTCGTGGCGCCTGACGCTGGTGGCACTGGTGGTGGCGTTATTGCCGGTCATTTGGCTGTTGGGCCTGCTGCCGCTGCTGGGGTTGGGCATCGACCCGATGTCGATTCTGGTGCCGTTTTTGATTTTCTCCATCGGCGTGTCCCACGCGGTGCAAATGACCAATGCGTGGAAGCAGGACGTGCTGGCCGGCCACACCTCGGTGCAGGCCGCGCACGGTGCGTTCTGCAAGATTTTCATTCCAGGCTCGCTGGCACTGCTGATGAACGCGCTGGGGTTTGGCGTGATCATGCTGATTGATATCCCCATCGTGCACGAACTGGGGGTTACCGCCTGCATTGGTGTGATGCTGATGATCATCACCAACAAGCTGATGCTGCCGATCATCCTGTCGTACCTGACGCTTGAAAGCAGCGCCTTGCGTCAGGGCCGCAAGGCGGCGGGCAAGCACCCGCTGTGGTGGCGGCTGTCGGCACTCGCCGAACCCAAGCCTGCGTTGGCGGTGTTCGCCATCAGCTTGCTGCTGCTGGGTGTGGGCGCCTACAAAGCGCGTGATCTGGCCGTGGGGGACATCGGGATGGGCGCGCCGGAGCTGCGGGCCGATTCGCGTTACAACCAGGACAACCAGAAAATCATCAGCAGTTACTCCATTGGTCTGGACGTGATGTCGGTGTTCGTGCAGGTCTCGGGTGTTGAAGAAGGCTGCCTGGCACCGCAGGTGATGCGGGCCGTTGAGTCGTTCGATTTTCAGATCCGCAGCGTGCCGGGGGTGCAATCGGTGCAAAGCGTGGCGGGCATGAGCAAGAACGTGATTGCCGGCAACAACGAGGGCAACCCGCGCTGGTCGGCGATTCCGGGGTCTGAGCGCGGGTTGAGTCAGGGCGCGCGGGCCTATATGCCCGATGATGGCCTGGTGACCGAAGGCTGCCAGCGCATGCAGATTCTGGTGTTCCTCACCGACCACGAAGGCGCGACCGTGAGCCATGTGATCAACGAAACCAAGCGCATCATTGACGGTTTGCAAAGCCCGCAGGTGACGTTCTTGCTGGCGGGTGGCAACGTCGGGGTGATGGCGGCTTCCAACGAGGCCGTCAAGCAGGCAGAAGTGGTGATGCTGGCGGCGTTGTTCGGTTCGGTGGCGCTGTTTTGCTGGCTGACGTTTGGTTCGTTGCGGGCCGTGCTGTGCATTTTGGTGCCATTGGCGATTGTCGCTATCTTGTGTAACGCGCTGATGGCGACACTGGGCATCGGCCTGAAGGTGGCAACGTTGCCGGTGATGGCGTTGGGCGTCGGGGTGGGGGTGGATTACGGTATCTACCTGTACGAGCGCATTGAGCATGAAATGGCCGACGGCAAGGACTTGCGCACCGCGTTTTATCAAGCCATGTGTCAGCGCGGCACCGCGGCCGTGTTCACCGCGCTGACCATGTCGATTGGGGTGTGTACCTGGGCGTTTGCTCCGCTCAAGTTCCAGGCGGACATGGGCGTGCTGCTGTCGTTTATGTTCTTGGTCAACGTGCTGGGAGCGATCTTTTTACTGCCCGCGCTGGCGGCCTGGTTCAACCTGGGGCGAGCTCTGGTCAAGGTCAAAAAACGGGCCAATGAACCCGCGTGCGGGCATTACCCGCATAAATCCGGCGTCGCTGCCAAGGGCATCACAAACCTGTGAAACAGAGGCCGGGGGGCGATTGTGGGAGGTTGTGCATTGCCCCCACACTGAGGCCGTTTTGCGCGGCATTGACGGATTAACCGGCAGGCGCTGATGCGCCCGCCACTGGCAACCATAACAATAAAAAAGGGCAGGTCTTGAACCGCGCCCATTGCGAGGAAACGTCCATGGATACAGTGACCTTGAACCATCAGACCCTGGCCAGCCTGGGGGTTGAACTGAGCGATTACGACCACTTGGTCGGCAGCTTTTATGACGGTGCGCTGGACCCAAAAGTCATGGGCCGCACGTTGTGCGCCGTGCGTGCGATGTTCAAGGCCAATTACGCCACGCTGATTTTGCGCGTGCCGGATCAGCCCGACATGGGCTTGATGATTGTGGCGGGGGATATCGAGGGCGAGGGTGAGCTGACCTATCAAACCTACCCGCAAACCAACACCCCGTTCATCGGTCAGGCGCTGGATCAAGTGTTCACCGTCGAAGACTTGATGAGCGAGGCAGACTGGGTCGCTTCGGCGTATTTCAAAGCCTACTGCGGTCAACAGAACGTGTACCACGTGATGGGGGCGGACATCTCCACGCCGGAGGGTGGCAAGCTGCGGTTTCGTATTACCCGACCTAAAACCTCCCCGGCGTTTTCTCAGGCCGACCGTGCCTTGTGCAGCCTGTTTTTGCCGCATTTGCGCCGCGCCCTGCACATGCACAACCTGCTGGACCGCAGCGAGTCGATCAGCGAGCTGTATTCGCAAGCCATCAGTCGCCTGTCTGTGGCCACGCTGGTGCTGGATGAGACCGGCAAGGTGTTGCGTTTGAACCCGGTCGCCGAAGAAATCCTCAACAGTGGCGACGGCCTCAAATTGGTCGGCGGCCGCCTTGAGGCTACGTACCCCAGTGATAACCGCGAGCTACAGCGTTTGGTCAAACACGCATTCAGTGCCCAGGTGCGCGAAGGTGGCGTGACGGCGGACGCCATGTCAGTCACTCGGCCCTCGGGCCAGGTCAGCCTGGGGGTCGTGGTGGAAGCGATTCCTTCGCTGGAATGGGCCGAAGGCAAGAGCAAGCCGGCTGCCGTGGTGTACATCCGCGATGCGGTCGGCAAGTCGCTGGCCAGTGAGGTGGTGACCAAGCAACTGTTCAACCTGACCAAGGCGGAGACGGCGCTGGCGATGGAGTTGGCCAATGGTTTGTCGCTGGAGGAAGCCGCAGAAAACCTCAATATTCGACGCAACACCGCGCGCGCCCATTTGCGCTCGATTTTTTCCAAGACCGGTGTGCGGCGCCAGACCGAACTGGTGAGGATTTTACTGAACAGCGTGGTCGCGCTGGGAAAGCCCAAGTGCGCCTTGCAAGCGCCTGAGCGTGTGGTTGTACCCGCGCCCAAATTGGCCCGCAGCCTCCGTCAGAGCGCGTGACCCGTTTTTTTTAAAGCCTGTTGACGGTGACGCTCAGGGTCGCCGTCATTCACGTCAGTCAGGCCGCCAACGGTCTGCACCTTCAAGGAAAACCTTATGCCAGTTACTGCTGTGAGTGGTTCTGCGTCCGGGATCGGCGCCGCCGTGTGCGAGGTTTTACGCGCTCGCGGGCATCGCATCATCGGGATTGATCGTGCCAATGCGCAGGTAGTCGCCGATCTGGCCAGCCGTGAAGGCCGGCAAGCGGCGGTGGCGCAGGTGCTTGAACAATGTGACGGGGTGTTGGATGGGCTGGTGTGCTGCGCCGGGCTTGGGGTGACAGCTTCGTCCAGCAGCCTGCTACTGGCAGTCAATTACTTTGGGGTCAGCGAACTGCTGGAAGGTTTGGCCGATGCGCTGTCCAGAGGGCAGGACTCGGCCGCGCTGGTGATTGGCTCGGTGGCAGCCACCCCGCCTGGCGCGGACCAACAGCCGATGGTGGACGCGTTACTCGCGGGTGACGAGCGCCAGGCCCTTGAAATGGCCGACGCCTTGGCTCAACCGCACCTCGCTTACGCCAGTTCCAAATACGCCGTCACGTGTGACGCTCGACGCAAAGCCGTGCAGTGGGCCAGGCAGGGCATTCGACTTAACGTGATCGCGCCGGGTGCCGTCGAAACACCGTTGCATCAAGCCGCCAAGGATGATGCGCGCTTTGGACAGGCGGTAAGGGACTTCGTCGCCCCTTTGGGGCGTGCCGGACGCCCTGAAGAAATTGCTCAAACGGTGGCCTTTTTGCAGTCGCCGCAGGCCAGTTTCATCACCGGTAGCGTGCTGTTTGTCGATGGCGGCATGGACGCTATGGCACGACCTCAGCGTTTCTGAATCAGGTGAGAACCATGACTAAAGTGGCTTTTGTGACCGGTGCCAGCCGGGGTATCGGCCGTGAGACTGCACTGGCCTTCGCCCGTGCCGGGTTTGATCTGGCGATCAGCGCCCGCAGCCTTGAAGAAGGTGAACACCACCTGCACGGTTTGCGTAATTCGGACGGCTCAGCGTTGCCGGGCAGTTTGAACGCTACCGCTGCGGCAATTCGCACGCTGGGGCGCAGGGCCTTGGTGGTGCCCATGGACGTGCTCGACAGTGCCTCGGTGCTGGCGGCAAGCCAGGCCGTGTTTGCTGAATACGGACGGGTGGATGTGCTGATCAATAATGCGATTTATCAAGGCAGTGATCTGAACGCACCGTTTATGGCGCTGGCGCCAGACACGCTGGAGCGCGTCTTTCAAGGGTATGTCATGGGGCCTTTTCTGCTCACCCGCGCGGTGGTCAGCGGCATGCTGGCACAGGGCGGCGGGGTGGTGATCAATGTCACCTCCGGGGCGGGTGAGAGCGACCCGCCCGTGGCCGCAGGAAAAGGCGGCTGGGGCTATGCCTATGGCGCGGGCAAGGCTGCGGTGTCTCGGCTTTCGGGTATTTTGTCGGTGGAGTTGGGTGAGCAGGGCATACGTGCCTACACCCTCAATCCGGGGGTGGTGACCACCGACGCTTTGCGCGCCACCGTGGGAGAGCAAGGCGTGATTGCCTTGCGTGCAGGCTCTGCGCCGCCCCACGTACCGGCAGCCGTGATGCTGTGGTTGGCGACGCAGGAGGCGGCGGTTGATCACCAGCGCAAAACCGTGCACTGCCAGCCGTTTGCGCGCGAGCAGCGGATTGTTGAGTGGTAGCGGGTGGGTGAGGGCTGCTTCTAGTCCATCTGAACGATGAAGCCGCCTGAGCGCTGGTCAAAGATCTCCAGGCAAGACTTGAGGCCTTTGACCGGAGGAATAATAAAAATGACTAAGCTGGCAGACATCCACGTTGAAAATGCACTGGCACCGCGCTTTGGCAGGGGTTGGCATTGCTTGGGCGAGGCGCAGGATTACCGGGATGGCAAGCTGCATACCCTGAACATCTTTGGCTCGCGGCTCTTGGCTTTTGCGACCTCGACAGGGGAAATCAGCGTGCTCGATGCGCATTGCCCGCACATGGGTGCCGACCTGTCCCAAGGCACGATTGAAAACGATCGCATCGTTTGCCCGTTCCACCACTGGCAGTACGACGCCAGCGGCAAGTGCGTCGAAATCCCTTACTGCAAACGCATTCCGCCCAAGGCCAAAACCCGCGCCTGGCAAACCTGTGAAGTGAACAGGCTGCTGTTTGTGTGGCACAACCCGGAAGGCAATGCGCCTGCCGAGGGCGTGGTGATTCCGCACCTGCCGGAAATGGACAGCGACGAGTGGCTGCATTCTTGGCACATGGACACGCTGGTCATTAATACAAATCCGCGCGAACTGGTGGACAACCTGGTCGATGCGCAGCATTTCGGGCCTGTTCACGGCACACCGACCAAGTATTTTCACAACATCTTCGAAGGCCATATCGCCCAGCAGATTTTCCACGGTGACTCAGCGCGTTTGGGTGGTGATTTGGTCGCAGAGTCGGCCTATTACGGGCCAGCGACGCATTTTACGCGCATGCGCGCGGTGTTTGATGGCCAGGAAATCAAGTCGATTCTGCTCAACTGCCACGTGCCAATCGGGGCAAACAGTTTCGAGCTGCGTTTTGGCTGCATGGTGAAAAAAGTCCCCGGCTGGACGCAGGCACAGAACGAGGCGCTGGCGCTTGACTATGTGCAGCGCAACCGCGACTCGTTCTATCAGGACGTGGACATCTGGACCCACAAAATTCGGGTCAACAACCCGGTACTGGCCGAAGGTGATGGCCCGGTGTATCAACTGCGCGAGTGGTATCAGCAGTTCTTCACTGACGAGGCCAGCGTGCCCGCAAGCATGGCCCAAAACCGTGCCTTCACCACGGTGGACAATCGCTGATCAACACTGGCTTTTTGATCCACGCTGCTTAAGATGGCCCACATATAAAAACCAGCGGGCGTGGATCAAGGCCAATGTTGAGCAAAGACACGATCTCTATCCACTTGGTGCGTGAGGCGCTGTTGCAAAGCTGTGCCACACCTGCGGCGATGCGCGAGGTGCTGCACAAAGCTGGCATCGACCCAGCCCTTGCGGATCAGACCGAAGGGCGCGTGCCTGCGCACCTGTATGCTCGTCTGTGGCGTTTACTGGCGCGGCGCCTGGACGATGAATTCTTCGGCATGGACCCGCGTAAATTGCGCTCTGGCAGCCTGGCCTTCATGTGCCGCTCGGCGATGGCACAGCCGACCCTGGCGCAGGGTCTGGAACTGGTGCTGGGCTTTTTGTCGCTGATGCTTGAGCGTTTGCCGGCCACGTTGGTGCGCCAACAAAGCCTGGCCGAAATTGTTTTGCATGAGCCGCAAGAGACCCCGAGCCGCGCCTTCACCTACTTTGCCTATTGGATGATCGTGCACGGTGTGGCGTGTTGGCTCGCCGGGCGGCGCATTCCCATTTTGACTATCGAGTTGCGCTGTGCAGCGCCCGCTTACTGCGAAGACTATGCGGTGATGTTTTCCGACAACCTGCGCTTTGAGCGGCCCCGCACGCGCATGATTTTCGCGGCCGATGGCCTGGACGCGCCGATCAAGCGCACAGAGCAAGAGTTACAGCGTTTTCTGGCGCAGGCACCGGCCAATATTCTGGTCAAATACCGCGACCCGCAAAGTCTGGCCAGCCAGATCAAGCAGAATTTGCGGTGCGTGCAGGCTGCGCAATGGCCCGATACCGAGGGGCTGGCGCAGACCTTGTGCATGTCCGCCTCTACCTTGCGTCGTCGTTTGGCTGAAGAAGGGCAGACCTATCAGGGCCTCAAGGACGGCGTGCGCAAAGAGCTGGCCATCGGCTGGCTGGCAGAGCCGCAGTTGAGCTTTGCTGACATTGCGCTGAACCTGGGGTTTGCCGACACCAGTTCGTTCTATAAAGCCTTTCGCAAATGGACGGGGAGTAACCCCGGCCACTATCGCAGTTTGATTCTGGGCGTTAATTGACTGAGCCTGTCGCTGCAATGCCGCGCGCAACGACAGGCGTGCAGGCAAAACGGCTACGCAGGCGCCGAACCCAAGCCTGCGGTGGTGCGGGTCCGTCCTTCCAGACGACGTTTCAAACCGCGTGGCTCGATCATCAGTGTCGAGCTGCTGGCCGCATTGGCTCGCTGCCACTCCTCAAACAACTCCAGGCAGGAATGGTCGATGTAACTCAGGTTACTCAGCGGTACATGTACGGTGCTGCCCGCAGGCACTCGCGCTAACGTGCGGGTGAGGGCCGGGACTTTGAGAAACGTCGCCGCACCGGTGAGGCGCAGTTCCAGTTCGTTGGGTTGAGGCAGCTCGATCAGGCTTATTTTCAGGCGTGCGGCGTTCCAGGCCAGGTTGGCCAGGGTCAGGGCAAAACCGATCAGCACGCCGCTGAGCAAGTCCATGAAAATGATCGCCAGCGCGGTGGCCGCGTAGGTGAACTTCGGCATGCGGCCATAGCGCGCCAAACCGCGAAAGGCTTTGAGGTCCACCAATTTGAAGCCGGTATACACCAACACGCCCGCCAGGCTGGCCACCGGAATGCTTTGCAACACACTGGACAGCAGCATCACAAATGCCAGCAACCACACGCCGTGCAGCATGGCAGAAAGCCGCGTGGTGGCACCTGCCTGTACGTTGGCGGAGCTGCGCACAATCACGCCGGTCATGGGCAGTGCACCGAGCAGACCGCAGAGCATGTTGCCGACGCCTTGGGCGCACAGCTCTTTGTCAAAGTCCGAGCGTTGACCATTGTGCATGCGGTCTACGGCGGCGGCGGATAACAGCGTTTCGGCACTGGCGATGAACGCGACTGTGAACGCAGCCAGCAGCAGTGTCGGGTCGGCCAGGTTCAACAGGTCGGCGGGACGCAGCCAGTCGATGGCATCGGCAAGATTTTCCGGGACCTCAACACGTTTGACGGGCAAGCTCAGCAGCAAGCTGAACCCGGTAGTCAGCCCTACGCCTAGCAAGGCGCCGGGCACAAAGCGCAGGCGCTGCGGGCGAAACTTGTCCCATAGCCACATCACCAGAATGGTGCTCAACCCCAGTAAACCGGCTTGCCAGCCCAGTCCGCCGCCCAAGGTCGGGATCGCGGCCATGAGCGCTGGCGCAAAGCCGCTGAGGTTTTCCAGCCCGGAAGGCTTGGGTACGCCGTCCAACATGACATGCACTTGCGATAACACGATGAGTACGCCGATCCCGGCGAGCATGCCGTACACCACCGCCGGTGCCGTCACCCGGAACCAGCAACCCAGGCGCAAACGCCCGGCCAGCAGTTGCACAAGCCCCGCCAACAGCAGGATAGGGCCGAGCATGGCAATGCCATGTTGACGGACGATTTCGAACACCAGCACCGCCAGTCCCGCTGCCGGCCCGCTGACTTGCAACGGTGAGCCGGCCATCCAGCCGACCACCAGCCCGCCGATGATGCCTGTGATCAACCCTTTGGCGGGCGGCATGCCCGATGCGATGGCGATGCCCATGCACAAGGGCAACGCCACCAGAAATACCACCACCGAAGCCAATAACTCCCGCGGCAAGACGGCTTTTAATTGTTCTGCACGCATGGCAACTTTCCCCAGCATGTTTTAGACACAGCAAGGCCTGACTGGGTATGCGCCAGTCACTGCTTTGCAAGGTCGGGAATGGTTAGAAGCGCGCTTTGGGCGTCGCCGATGGAATGGCCTGCACGTCGTTCAAGGGCAGAAAAGCCCCTTGCAACGCGTCGTAGGCTTTAATCCCGCCGGTTTCGATGTCGTAGATCCAGCCGTGGATGAACAATTGTCCGTTGGCCATGCGCGACGCAACGCTGGGGTGAGTGCGCAGGTGTTGCAGTTGCGCGATCACGTTTTCTTCCGTCAGGCGGTGCATGCTTTCGGATTCATCGGCGCAGCCGCAGTTTTCATGAACCATGGTCTTGGCCACTTCTGCATGGCGCAACCAGGCTTTGACGGTGGGCATGGCGTGCAGGGTGTCGGGGTTGAGCACGCCGCGCATGGCCCCACAATCGGAATGTCCGCATACGATGATGTGCTGCACGCCCAGGACCAGGCTGGCGTATTCGATGGCGGTTGAAACACCGCCGTTCATTTGCCCGTAAGGCGGCACCACGTTACCGACATTTCGGGTGACAAATAAATCGCCGGGAGCGCTTTGAGTGATGAGTTCGGGCACGATTCTGGAATCGGCGCAGGCAATGAACATGGCGCGGGGACGTTGGGCGGTGGCGAGTTTTTTGAACAGGTCTTTCTGTTGCGGAAAGACCTCGTGCTGAAAGTGCAGAAACCCTTCGACTATGAGCTGTAGCGCTGCATCGGCGTGTTCGGCCGGGTGGGGGGCAGTAGCTACAGCTAACGGCTGATTATCCTTGGTACTCATCATTCATCCTCTTTGGCAAAGCGGAGAGATTTCCGCTTGTGTCCAGAAAAAAGTCATCAGCGACTCGAATGAAAAAGTACCGTTTGAAGCTTAACTCAAACTGAATTAACCGCTCTGGCACAAGGCTTTCATGATGGCATTGAGCAATCGCGACGGGCCGTGAACAGCGCTGTGCAGGGGCAATTCAGGTTCGCCCCAGCACACCGGTTGAGCAGGACGTTATGCCGGTTTCAAAGCAACCACATACCCACCAGTCCACTCACCACACCCACCAGCATGGTCATCAATGCGACGCTGACCAGCACGCGGGCATCAAAGTCTTTGCGCAGCATCAACAGCGACGGCAAGCTCACGCTGGGCAAGGTCATCAGCAGGGCCACGGCAGGTGCGGTGCCCATGCCCAGCGCCATCATGGTTTGCACGATCGGAATTTCAGCCGCGGTCGGGATCACAAACAAAGTGCCGACAATTGCCAATGGCACCAGCCACATCAGGCTGTCGCTCATGGCGCCATCGACGTGAGGGAACAGCCACACACGGGCCGCGCCCAGTAGCAATACCGCCAGCAGGTACACCGGGATGGTGTTCCAGAACAGCTGCCACAAGGTTTGGCCCCAGCGCACAAAGAAATGTTGCTGATCAATCTGGCTGGCCTGGGACACAGCCTCCAGCGCGGCGTCGGGGATGTTTTCGGGGCGTGAGATGCGTTGCGCAATCATCGACACACCGAGCACCAATACAATGCCTGCTACCAAACGCAGCGCGCTAAACCCCCAACCCAGGACAAAGCCCATGAATACCAATGTGGCCGGATTAAGCACCGGGTTGGCGATCCAGAACGCGAGCGCTGCGCCGACCGAGACTTTTTGTCGGCGCATGCCTGCTGCCACGGGGGCTGCACAGCACGTACACATCATGCCCGGCAACGCGAACAGCCCGCCGCGCAAGGTTGAGCCGAACCCGGCTTTGCCGAACAAGCGCAGTAACCAGTCACGAGGGATCAGCACCTGGATCAGTGAGCCGAGAATGACCGCCAGCACGGCGGCTTTCCAGATCGCCAGAAAATACACCTTGGCGTAGGCCAGGGCCGCTGCAATGGGTTCGCCCTGATTGTCGTTGAGGATTGAAGCGCCGATGCTGTGATTGTCAGCGGCGACAAAGGCTTTGAAGTAGTACGGCGACCACTTGACGTAGTACAGGCCAATGCCTGCGATCAGCAGGAATAACAGCGGTTTCCACCAGAATGACCAGCCTCTGGAAGGTTGGGCTGAGGAGATACTGGGCATAAACAGTTACCGGACATGAGGAAATAGCGACGCATCATACGCCAAACCTGCGTGCGGTTTACGCCAGCGAGCAGGCCGGTCGCGCGTGCGGTGCGCGGTCGGCCTGCGCGCTTACAAGGTTCGGATCGAAGTGCTGATGGCCCGCGCGCACTGGATGATCGCCGAGCTCATTTTGTCTTCGGCCTCTTCCATGCTCCAGCGACTGCTGGGGGCGACCACGTGCACCGCCGCCACAGGCGTGCCATTGCTGCCATAAATCGGCGCTGCCAGGGTCATGTCGCCGAGGAACATTTCTTCCTTGTTGGTGGCATAGCCTTTGATGCGTGCGGTGAGAATGCGCTCAAAAATGGCCGCCGGGTCCGTGAGGGTGTAGTGAGTGAAGGCGGTGATCTCACTGGCGTTGAGAATGGCATGAACGTCTTCATCGGCCAGCCCACTTAAATAGGCACGGCCACCGCCGCTTAGATACATCGGTATCCGGCTGCCAATCGGCATGTGAATGGGGATGAACTTGGGGGCCGCAAAGCGCGCCACAAACACCATGGACACTCCGTCGGGTTCAGTCAGGTTGACCGTCTCGCCAGTGAGCTGATTGAGTTCAGCCAGGTAGGGATTTGCAACATCGACCAGTATGTCGGCGGCTAAATAGTTGTAGCCGATCTCCATAACTTTGGGCGTTAACTGGAAACGCCTGCTCTGCGGGTGTTTGCGCACATAGCCAAGTTCTTCCAGGGTGTGCACCATGCGTTGCGCCGAGCTTTTACTGATACCGGCGACCTGTGCAATGTCCGCCAGGTTCATGGTGCGTCGAGCTGCGCCAAAGCCTCTCAAGACTGCGAGGCCCTTCTCCAAAGACTGATTGAAAAGGGGGTTGTTGTGATCGCTCATGGCGCTTCCTTGGCGTTGATTAAAGCTATAAGTATCGATATGCGATACCTACAAATCTCTTTACGATTTATGTAAATTGTTTATAGTCGATGGCGGCTTTTTACACCAGAGGGTGAATCAGCTGTTTTGAATGCGTTATCAGGATAGTAAAAGCGACCACAGGGAGATTCGCTATGCATAAAAAATTTCAAGTGCTCACGCTCGTGTGCGCAATCACCGCGGGCCTGATGGGATCAGCCAGTGTTGTTGCAGAGCCGGTGTATAAAGTGGGGGCCACGGCAACTGGTATTCCCTTCACCTTTCTCAACGTCAAGACGGGTGTCACTGAAGGCATGATGATCGATGCCATCCAGGCCATCGGTAAAGCGGGCGGGTTCGAGACCGATATACAACAAAGCGTATTTGCCGCGCTGATCCCTTCGCTGACGTCCAACAAGATCGATCTGATTTCCGCTGCCATGCTCAAAACGCCTGTGCGTGAGAAAGTGGTGCAGTTCTCTGACCCAATCTACAGCTACGGTGAAGGTCTGATCCTGCGTGAAGACGACAACACCGTCTACAAAAGCATGGATGACCTGGCCGGTGAAGTGGTCGGCGCGCAGGTGGGTTCGGTGTTTATTGAAGCGCTGAACAAGCATGGCGGCTTCAAGGAAGTGCGCAGTTATGACTCGGTTGCCGACATGATGAGTGACCTGAGACTGGGTCGTATCAAGGCCGCTTTCGGTGATCACCCTATCGTTGCCTACCAAATGGCAACCAACCCTCGCGCGACCAAGGGCCTGAAGCTGTCGAGCACCTATGTGCCGGTCGTCGTGGGTGATGTCTGTATCGTGTTGCGTAAAGACGATCCCGAGACCCTCGCTCAGGTGAACAAAGGTATTGCCGCAATCAAGGCCGATGGCTCGCTTGAACGCATCATCAAGCAGTGGAAGCTCAACTGATGGTTCCTCGGCCCGCCACTGATTGCGGGCCGTTTCATGTGTTGTTTTGCGGGTAGCTTATGTTTCTCCAGGACGCGTTGGACTTCCTCCCCATTTTGTTGAAAGGGGCGGTGGTCACTGTGCAAGTCACTGCGGGATCGTTCGTGCTGAGTTCACTGATCGGTCTTGTATTCGCGCTGATGATGGTTTCCAAAATACGGGCCGTTGCGTTGTTCGCCATTGGCGTGGTCAACGTGATCCGTGGCCTGCCCATCATCGTGCAGTTGTTTTACATCTACTTCGTTTTACCTGACTTCGGCATCCAGCTCAGTGCCATGCAGGCCGGTGTCATTGGTTTGGGTATCGCCTACTCGGCGTACCAGGCAGAAAATTTCCGGGCCGGCATTCAAGCCATTGATCACGGCCAGATCGAAGCGGCCGAGTCGATTGGCATGCGTGGGCTGATGATCATGCGCCGCGTGGTGTTGCCCCAGGCCTTTCGCATTGCCTTGCCGCCTTATGGCAACACCTTGGTGATGATGCTCAAAGACTCCTCATTGGTGTCGACCATCACCGTGGCGGAAATGACCCGCCAGGGCCAACTGATCGCCTCTTCGACCTTTGAAAACATGACCGTGTACACCTTGGTGGCGCTGCTTTACCTGTCGATGAGCCTGCCGTTGTCTTATGGCTTGCGCCGTATAGAAGCGCGCTTTGCAACGCGGAGAGCCTCATGATCGAACTCAGGGGTGTGCACAAGAGTTTTAGCGGTGTGCCGGTGCTTGAAGGCGTAGACCTGTGCGTTGATCAAGGTGAAGTGGTGTGTTTGATCGGTCCTTCGGGATCGGGTAAGTCGACCTTGCTGCGCTGTATCAATGGCCTTGAGAGTTACAGTCAGGGCGACATTCTGGTCAGCGGTCAACGGGTCGACCGTCACGATAAAAGCATTCATTTGTTGCGCACGCGCGTGGCGATGGTCTTCCAGCGCTTCAATCTGTTTCCGCACCGTACGGCGCTGGAAAACGTGATGGAGGGGCCGATTTACGTCTTGAAAAAAACACCGCAAGAGGCGCGTGAGCAGGCGCAAGCGCTGATGGAGAAAGTCGGTCTTGCGCATCGGATGAATGCTTACCCGGATGCACTGTCCGGCGGGCAGCAACAGCGTGTGGCGATTGCCCGGGCGCTGGCAATGAACCCGCAGGCGATTTTATTCGATGAGCCGACCTCGGCCCTCGATCCGGAATTGGTGGGTGAGGTGCTGGCTGTCATGCGGCGTCTGGCCGATGAAGGCATGACCATGATTGTCGTGACCCATGAAATGGGCTTTGCCCGTGACGTCGCCGATAAAGTGTGCTTTTTGCACAGCGGACAGATCGTGGAGTCAGGGCCTGCGCAAACCGTTCTCAGTGCCCCGCAACATCCGCGCACTCAGGATTTCCTGCGGCGCTTGCTCAATCAGACGGGTGAGGTGCAACCATGAAGTCCACGGCTAGCGGGCAATTGCCACCTTCGCTGTGGTCCGCCACAGCCCGCCCTGGCGCATCAACGCCACCTTTGTGTGAAAACAAGCACGTCGATGTCGCGATTGTCGGCGCCGGTTACACCGGTCTGGTCACGGCACTGCGGTTGGCCGAAGCGGGCGTGAGCGTCTGTGTGCTTGATGCCGGTGAGCCGGGTTGGGGAGCATCGGGGCGCAACGGCGGCCAAGTGATTCCCGGGCTCAAATACGACCCCGAGCAACTGATTCAACGCTTCGGTGAAGAGCGCGGTGAACGAATTATCGAGACCTGCGGGGGGGCTGCTGATGAAGTGTTTTCATTGATCCGCGAATACAGCATTGCCTGTGAAGCCAGTCGCAAAGGCTGGATTCAACCCGCTGTATCTGCGGTGTCGATGAAAGCGCTGGAACACCGGGCTAAACAGTGGCAGCAGCGTGGCGTTGCCGCCCACATACTGGACCACGCCGAGGTCAGTCAGCGGCTGGGCACGCAAAATTATTTGGGCGGTTGGGTCGACCCGCGCGCGGGCAGCTTGCACCCGTTGAACTATGTACGGGGGTTGGCCAAGTCTGCATTGGGTCGCGGCGTCACGATTCACAGCCAGAGCCGGGTGACTGATTTGCGCCGAATCGGTGCGCAATGGCAGTTGACCACCGCTCAAGGCAGTACCGTGAACGCCGAGCGTGTGGTGCTGGCCACCAACGGTTATACCGATGGTTTATGGCCGGGGCTGCGTCAGACCGTGCTGGCGGCCAACAGTTTTATCATCGCCACCCGTCCGCTGCCGCTTGAGCTGCGCAAAACCATCTTGCCCGGTGGAGAGGTGTGCTCGGATGCGCGGCGTTTGTTGTTGTATTTCAAGATGGACGCGCAAGGTCGTTTATTGCTCGGCGGTCGTGGACCGTTTGCCGAGCCGACTCGCACCGGTGACTGGGGGCATTTGGAGCGCTCGTTGGTCATGCTGTTTCCGCAATTGGCCGGGGTGCCTATCGAGTACCGCTGGAGCGGGCGTATTGCTCTGAACCAGAGCGTGTTGCCACAGTTGCATGAGCCACAACCGGGGTTGTCGATTTTGCTGGGTTACAACGGGCGCGGGATCGCCATGTCGACCATGCTCGGCAAGCACCTCGCCGCGCGTGTAGTGGGGGCTGAAAGCGACTTCCCGTTCCCGGTCACGCCGATCCGCACCATTCCGTTTCACAGCTTGCAGCGCTTGTACGTGGCAGCAGGAATCACCTACTACCGGATGCTCGACGCCTTGAATTGATGATCACGCCTCTGCAAGCCCGCGTTTGCACCGGGGCTTGCAGGTGCGTGCTGATCAATCGTCGGTCTTGATGGTGGCCACGTCATCGGCCTTGACCTTGATGTGCTTGCCGGCGATGTCGACGAATTCGTAAAAGCCATCCTTGGTTTTGGTTTTCGGCATGTCTTTAGTCAGGTATTGCGTACCGTTTTGCAGCGTGACCACGCTCGGTGAGGCACAACCGGCCAGAGTCAGCATTGCCACTATGACCATGGGTAAGCCGATAACGTTGATCTTCATGCAAGCTCCTTGAACATCCGAAAGTAAAGGGTTAAGCGCGCCGGGCTTCGTGCAACAGCCAGCGCTGGAAAATAACTGCTGCCTCTGACAACGTTTTATGCCGAGAGTGCACCAAATAGTCGGCATTGCCGCTGATATATTCATACGCACCCGCGCGCCGCAGTGCGCCTGAATCAATTTTGTCGCGCACCATGAAATCCCACCCCAGGCCAATTCCCATCCCTTGCACGATGGCTTGATACGCCAAGGTGATCTGGTTGAAGGTCGGCCGCTGGGGCGCGGGTGTGTGTTCAAGCCCGAAGTGGCGAAACCAGTCGCGCCAATCCATGCAGTTCCAGCCTGATGAATCCAACTCAATCAGGGGCAGGGCCTGCAAGTCTGACGGTGTGATGATCTGGGGCAAGTGGACGGCGGGACTGACCACCGGGTACACGCACTCGGCAAACAACGGTTGGGCATTCAATGATGACCAATTGCCATTGCCGTACAGAATCGAGAAATCGTAATCCGCTGTGCTGGATTCGTCCATGCCATTGTTGGCGTGGATATTGACGGTGATGCCAGGGTGCGCCGTGTTAAATGCCAACAGCCGTGGAAACAACCAAAACTGTGCCACCGCGTGGGTGCACAGCACGGTCACTGCATTGGGTGCATGTTGCACTTTGATGCGATTGACGCTGTGTTGCAGGCGTTCAAGTAAGGTGCTGACCTCGCCGAACAGGCTGGCCCCGGCGCGGGTCAAACTGACCCCACGGGGCTGGCGTTCGAACAGCGCCAACTTGAGATGATCCTCAAGGGCACGCATTTGTTTGCTCACCGCGCTTTGGGTCAGGCACAGCTCGCTGGCGGCGCGGGTAAAGCTGCCATTGCGCCCGACGGCTTCAAAGGTGATGAGCGTGTCCAGCGGCGGTAAGTGTTTGAGGTATCGGCTCAAGCTAGCTCCTGAGTGGCGTAGCAGCTGCCCCCGGCTGCGTTCGTTGGTTAAGCGACCGTCAGTGTTTCTATAGGCCGTGGATGGCGTCGTTGTAACGCATTCCCCAGCGGAATGCCAGCATGCCGAATGATCCTTTGTGCATGACCCCATGCCTGCTTAATCTTCCCGCATATTGATCGGTATGAGAGAGCGACATGAAGCGCGGGATAGTCTATGCAGGCATGGCAGGTGCTGTGTGGGGGCTGGTGTTTCTGGTGCCTGAATTACTTCCTGAGTTCAGTCCGCTTTTGCTCAGTTGCGGGCGCTTTATCGTGTATGGCGCAGTCTCGCTCCTGCTCATCCTGCCTGATGCCAGGCGCTTGATCACGCAACTGAGCGGACGGGATGTGCTGATGCTGGTCAAGCTAGCCCTGTTAGGGAATCTGATTTATTACATGCTGCTGTCGGCTTCGATTCAGGGCGTGGGTATCGCAGTGGCCTCGTTGATTGTCGGGGTGTTGCCCTTGAGCATTACCTGGATGGGGCGCAGCGATAGCGGGGCAGTGCCGCTTGCGCGGTTGATCCGGCCCTTATTGCTGGTGGTGGCCGGCATGTTGTGCATCAACCTTGAGGCATTGTTTGGCACCGGTGTGCAGCAGCCTTTGGCGAACAAAGTGTTGGGGATTGCGTGCGGTATCGGCGCGTTGGTCTGCTGGACCTGGTTCGCCACCGAGAATGCGCGTTTTTTGAAGTGCAGTGCGTTCAGTAGTGGTGAATGGTCGAGCTTGTGGGGCGTTGTGACCGGCGCGCTGGGTGCCGTGATCTGGGGCATGGCGAGCGCGCTGTCGCTGGACGCCGCACGCATCGAGGTCAGCGATCAGCGCTGGCAGATGTTCTGGCTGATCAACCTGGCGAGTGCGGTGCTGGGCTCCTGGTTTGGCAACAGGATGTGGAACGCCTCTACCCGACGTCTTCCATTGACGTTAAGCGGGCAACTGATTGTGTTTGAAACGGTGTTTGCGCTGTTGTATGGCTTTGTCTACCTGCAACGCTGGCCTACGTTACTTGAGGCGCTGGCGGTGACGCTGCTGCTGGGAGGCGTCAGTTGGGCCGTGCGCTGCCATGCGCCGACCCGCGCGGCTCTGGCGTAATCAGGTCGGGCAGGCTTTGGCACCGTTATTCAGGCCTTGATGGTCAACACGGCTCACCAACGTGGCGTTGCCGTTATGCCAAGTCAGGGTCAGTACATATAAAGAGTCAAAGTCGTTGTCTGCCCAATCTTCAGTCAGCGACATTGTTTTACCCGTTGCCTTGGCGGCAACCGTGTTGATCAATTCGGGCAGGTAGCCATGGGACCAGGCCGTGTAGATGGTTGCGTTGTGGTACTTGTCATCGGTCAGTTCAGCGGCCAGTTGACGGGTGTCATTGGCTGAAAAGGCCAGATTGATCGGCAAGCCCAATTTGATCGCGCTGGGGTTGATGGTCATCATCGGGCGCACGTAGCTGTAGGCATCATCGTCGATGCCTTCTTCAACCTCGCGTGAAGGGTTGGCTGCAAACACATAATCCGCTTTGCCATATTTTTGCGGCAGTAGCGTGGCCAGATCGATGGCGCGATTCAGGCCCTGACAGGTGAGTTGACCAAGTCCGTCGGCCGGTTTTTCGGCGTGGCGCATGAATACCAGGGTTTGCACGCCATTGGCAGGTTGCGCAAAAGCGTCTTCAACATGGGAGGACAGGCTGACGGCGCCTGCGATCAGTAACAGCGGGATCGCGGCGAGTGCGAGGCGAGGTTTCTTCCAGGTGAGCGGGATCATGGGGGTCTTCTGTGTGAATCCGGGCGAGTGCGCTCCTTGCCGTACAAACACCGAAGTGCCCGTCATCCCTGAACAAAGTGTTTATTAGACGCCTGTTTTGAGATTGGTTCGTTTGCCCTTTAGTCGCACACGTAACCGAATGCGTCTGCGGGTTTGATCTGTGCACTGGTCAGACTCAATTCAATTGGCCATCATTGAAGCGCATTCACTTTCATGAGGTTCGCCCGATGCTGCCTGTTGCGCGTAGACGTCCGATCAATCCACTGCATGTGCGCGTGCGAGCGTGGCGCGGGCGGGTAGGGCTGGGACTGGTCGGGAGCCTGTCGGTGTTGGCTGGGATGACCGATGCCATCGGATTTTTGGCCACTGGCGATTTTGTCTCATTCATGAGTGGTAACACCACGCGGTTGGCGGTGGCCATCAGTCAGGGCGATCTCAGCTTGATCGTGCGACTGGCCTTGGCGGTACTGGCCTTCATCGCGGGCAATACGTTGGGTATTTTACTGGGACGCTGGGGCGGCCGCCGTGCCTTGCCTTTGATGCTGGGTATCGCCGGATTGCTCTGTGGTGCCGCGTTATTGCCCTTTGAGTCGCAAGTACCTGCCTTACTGGCTGCGATAGTGGCGATGGGCATGCTTAATGCGGCGGTGGAGCAAGTCAACGGGCTGCCGGTCGGGCTGACCTACGTGACGGGCGCGTTGTCGCGTTTCGGCCGTGGCCTGGGGCGTTGGCTGTTGGGTGAGCGGCGTAGCGGGTGGCGCGTGCAGTTGGTGCCTTGGAGCGGCATGTTGCTGGGGGCGGTGCTCGGCGCAGTGCTCGAAGCGCATTTCGGGGTCAAAGCCTTGCTGTTCAGTGCAGGTTTTGCCGCATTGCTCGGCGTTGTCTCGCTGAAAATTCCACGGCGCTGGCAGCGCGATTACATGCCGCGTTAAGCGTCTGTTTCCGCTGTTGCGGCGCATGCGTAGCTGAGCGCCAGGCAAACAAGCGGTAAAAAACCCGGAGATGCTCCGGGTTTTTTGGTTACAGCGCAGGGTTATCAGCTGTAACGGTCAACTTTGATCAGTTCAGCCCCGGTTTGAGCGTTTTCCCAGGTCAGGGTCAGGGTTTGCAGTACTTTCGCCATGTAGTCTTTGTCCGCCGCGGCTTTTTTACCGACGTAGCCCTGGCCGCGGCGGTACATTTTCAGTCGTGCACGCATTTGAGGGTGCTGTTTTTCGAACTCTGTTTCTTCTGCACATGCCGCAACAGGGTCAACACGTACATCGCCAGCTTCGCTGATCCACACAATATGGTCATTGTGTGTGTCTTTACGAATGGCGAACAGTTCAGCCAGTTCGTTAACAGTCGGTTGATTATTCAGGTTCATAGCTAACTCCTTGACCACTCGTTGATCTGTCTAATTGATTCGCGCAACTGCGTTTGCAGCGCTACGCAGTGTCCATCTAAAGCAGATCCAGCCTTGAGTGCGTCCTATGTAGTAGTTGGTGTTGTCTGCTACATAAGCGTTTTTAACGATGAAGCTTAGCGAGAACCCCTATGCCTGAGAGGCTTACTGCATCAGCCACAAGCCTATTGAGGACGTTTCGCTAGCCTCTGTCGCCTAAAACGCGGACGATCAAGCCAGGTCAGCTTCATCAATTCTGCCTTGTGGGCAGTACCTGTCCCGGAACAGCCCGACGGTTCGTCGAGCGTGCTTACAACTACTTTTTTCAACGCTTCCGGTGGGGAAGACGTCTGCATCATGCAAGGGCAAAAAGCCGTCGTCAATACATATGTAGTGATTATTTTAGAGCACTACATATGTGACTTATGAGTCTGTTTTGAGCATGCCGGTCATCCCTCGGGAACCGTTCTTGCTGCGGGTGTGATCGTGCTTTGTATGGCCCGCGGCAAGGTCTAATGCCTGCGGGCAGGCCCGCTCTGCTAGTATCTGGCGCTTTGATATCTATTAAAGGTGCCCTATGAGCGAGCCGATTCGCCTGACGCAGTACAGCCACGGAGCGGGTTGTGGATGTAAAATTTCGCCTCAGGTGCTTGAAGTCATCCTCGCCGGCAGCGGCGCGCAACACCTTGATCCAAATTTGTGGGTCGGTAATGCGTCGCGTGACGATGCGGCGGTGTATGCCCTGGATGACGAACGTGGCGTGGTCTCGACCACCGATTTCTTTATGCCTATCGTCGATGATCCCTATGATTTCGGCCGAATTGCGGCCACCAACGCCATCAGCGACATCTACGCGATGGGGGGCGATCCGCTGATGGCCATTGCCATTTTGGGCTGGCCGGTGAATGTGCTGGCGCCCGAAGTGGCCCGCGAAGTGATTCGCGGCGGTCGTGCCGTGTGTGATGAGGCGGGCATCCCGCTGGCCGGTGGGCACTCGATTGACACCCCCGAACCGATTTTTGGTCTGGCAGTGACGGGCGTCGTCAATAAGCGCCAAATGAAGCGCAATGACACGGCAACCGCCGGATGCTTGTTGTACCTGACCAAACCCTTGGGCATCGGCATCCTCACCACCGCCGAAAAGAAAGGCAAATTACGCCCCGAGGATGTTGGCGTAGCGCGTGACTGGATGTGCACGCTGAACAAAATCGGCAGTCAGTTTGCCAAACTGGAGGGCGTCACCGCGATGACGGATGTCACCGGTTTTGGCCTGCTTGGGCACTTGGTGGAGATGGCCGATGGCAGTGGCCTGAGCGCGAAAATTGAATACGCCAAGGTGCCGCGCCTGGACTCGGTGGAGTACTACCTGGAACAAGGTTGTGTGCCGGGTGGCACGTTGCGCAATTTTGATAGCTACGCGAGCAAGATTTCGCCGGTGCAAGAGCTGCACAAGCGCGTGCTGTGCGACCCGCAAACCAGTGGCGGCCTGTTGGTAGCTGTCAGCGCGGACGGCAACGAAGCCTTCCTGCAAATGGCGCGTGACAATGGTTTGAACCTTCAGCCTATCGGCCAGTTGGTTGAGCGACAGACGTACGCGGTTGAGGTTTCATGATGGCTCATGACATAACCGACTTGCGCGATCTGTTCATCAACGATCGGCCGATGATGGACACCCGCGCGCCGATTGAATTTCACAAGGGTGCATTCCCCGGCGTGGTCAATTTGCCGCTCATGACTGACCATGAACGCGAACGCGTGGGTACGTGTTACAAGCAACAAGGCCAGCAAGCGGCGGTGGTACTGGGGCATCAACTGGTTTCGGGTGCGACCAAGGCCGAGCGATTGCAGGCGTGGGCAGATTTTGCGCGGGCCAACCCTGAAGGGTGCCTGTATTGTTTTCGCGGTGGCATGCGTTCGCAAATCGTCCAACAGTGGCTCAAGGACGAGGCCGGGATCAATTACCCGCGCATCACCGGCGGCTATAAAGCGCTGCGTACCTTCTTGATTCAAACCCTCGACGATGCCGTTGCACAGTGCGATCTGCTGGTGTTGGGCGGCATGACTGGCACGGGTAAAACCGATGTGCTGGTGCAACTGGACAATGCGTTGGACCTTGAAGGGCATGCCAATCATCGTGGCTCCAGTTTTGGCAAGCGCGCAACCGGACAACCGTCCAACATTGATTTCGAAAACCGCTTGGCCATTGATGTGCTGAAAAAGCGCGACAAAGGGCTCGAACGCTTCGTGCTCGAAGACGAAAGCCGAACGGTGGGCAGTTGCGCCTTGCCGCTGGCGCTTTACCAAACCATGCAGACCGCGCCCATGGTGTGGCTGGAAGACAGCGTTCACAGTCGGGTTGAGCGCATCCTGCGCGATTACGTGATTGAGTTGTGTGCTGAATTTACCGCCAAAAATGGCGATCACGGTTTCACATTGTTTTCTCAGCGGTTGCTGGAAAGCCTGGCAAACATTCAAAAACGCCTCGGTGGCGAGCGTTATCAGCGCTTGCACGATGTGATGAACAGCGCGCTGCAAGAGCAGGCGCGTTGCGGCTCGGTAGATTTACACCGGGTGTGGATCGAAGGCTTGCTGCGTGAATATTACGATCCGATGTACGCCTTTCAGCGTGAGAAAAAGGCCGGGCGCATCGCATTTGCCGGTGACCAGGCCGCCGTGCTTGATTACTTGCGCCATCAAAAAACCAGTTAATCCCCCCACGTCTCAGACATATTGCAGTGGTCGGTTTCACGGCCACTTCACCCCGCAGCGCAGCCTGGTGCCCGGGTGGCGCCCATCAGGATTGCGTCAGCCTATTGGCCAAACCAGTCAATCAGCTTGAGCGGTTTGACCATTGTTGCAGAGCCTTGGCAGGGCGATTATCAGCAGGATTTTCGACGGTTCCCATTCCTATAAAAAGACCGAGGGATTGTGCTGATGCGCGACTATCTGACCGCGATGAGTGACTTTGACTATCAACATACGGTGAGCCACGCCCTGGATGGCGATTTGACGGCGCTCAATGCCTGTGTCGAATGCTGTGACCGGCACGCGCTACCGGGACGTATTGCGCTGTTCTGGGAGGGACGTGACGCCAGCAGCGCGGCTTACACCTTCACCCAGCTTCAGGATCACGCGGCCCGCTTTGCCAATTTCCTGCTGGCCCAAGGGGTTAAGCGAGGCGACAAAGTCGCCGGTTTACTGCCGCGTAACGTTGAGTTGCTGGTGGTCGTGCTTGCGGCGTGGCGTATTGGCGCGATCTATCAACCACTGTTCACCGCATTTGGACCCAAGGCCATCGAGCATCGGCTTAACAGCTCTGGCGCGGCGCTGGTGGTCACCGATGCAGCCAATCGCGCCAAGCTCAATGACGTCAACCAATGCCCGACGATTGTGACGGTGTCTGGCGCCAAGGGGCAGGGGCTGGTGCGCGGCGATTTCAGTTTTTGGGCCGAGCTGGAGAACCATTCTGCACAGTGTGAGCCGGTGATGTTGAGCGGCGAAGACCCCTTTCTGCTGATGTTCACCTCCGGAACAACCGGCCCGGCCAAACCCTTGTTGGTACCGCTCAAAGCCATTGTGGCGTTTCAGAGTTACACCCGCGACGCCGTAGACCTTCGTCCTGAAGATGCGTTCTGGAACCTGGCCGATCCGGGTTGGGCGTATGGCATTTACTTTGGCATCACCGGGCCATTGTCGCTGGGGCATCCGATCACGCTGTATGACGGGCCGTTCACGGTCGAAAGCACCTGTCGCGTGATCAAGAAATACGGCATCACCAACCTCACGGGTTCACCCACCGCCTATCGCATGCTGATTGCTGCGGGCAAAACGTTCGCCGAGCCGATCAAGGGCCAGCTGCGGGCGGTGAGCAGTGCAGGCGAGCCGCTGAACCCGGAGGTCATCCGCTGGTTTGCCGAGCACCTGGACGTCACCATTCATGACCATTACGGTCAAACCGAAGTCGGCATGGTGTTGTGTAATCACCACGGCCTGGATCACCCGGTGCACATGGGCGCGGCGGGCTTTGCCTCACCGGGGCACCGAATTGTGGTGCTGGACGACAACCATCAGGAACTGCCCGTGGGTCAGCCGGGAATTTTGGCGGTCGATCGCAGCCAGTCACCCATGTGCTGGTTTGGCGGCTATCACGGGTTCACCACCAAAGCCTTTGTCGGCGACTATTACTTGAGCGGTGACACGGTCGAGCTGAACCCGGATGGCAGTATCAGTTTCGTCGGGCGCAGTGATGATGTGATTACCACCTCGGGTTATCGCGTGGGGCCATTCGACGTGGAAAGTGCCCTGATCGAACACCCGGCCGTGGTTGAAGCCGCCGTAGTCGGCAAGCCCGATCCCGAGCGCACTGAACTGGTGAAAGCCTTTGTGGTGCTTAGTCCGCACTTTCTGGGCGATGCGCAGTTGGCTGAGACCCTGCGTCTGCATGTGCGACAACGCCTTGCTGCGCATGCCTACCCCCGTGAAATCGAATTTGTCAGTGAGTTGCCGAAAACCCCCAGCGGCAAGTTGCAGCGCTTTATTTTGCGCAATCAGGAAATCGCCAAAGCCGACCTGGCCGCCAACGCCAACGTCAGCGCTTAACCTCAGGAATCATCATGCAGATCGCAGACAACGTTTTTATCGTCACAGGCGCAGCGTCGGGACTCGGCGCAGCCACGGCCCACATGTTGGTCAAGGCTGGTGCCAAAGTGATGTTGGTGGACTTGAACGCCGATGCAGTGGCAGCACAAGCACTCAAGCTGGGCGATCAGGCCCGCAGTGTGGTGGCTGATATCAGCCAGGCTGATGCAGCGCAGGCGGCGGTCGAGGCCGCCGTCGCAACGTTTGGTGGCCTCAATGGCTTGGTCAATTGCGCGGGCATTGTGCGCGGCGAAAAGATCCTCGGCAAAAATGGCCCGCACGGGCTGGAGAGCTTCAGCCAAGTCATTAATGTCAATTTGATTGGCAGTTTCAACATGCTGCGTCTGGCGGCTGAGGCCATCGCTCAAACCACTGCAGATGCTGAAGGTGAGCGCGGTGTGATCATCAATACGGCGTCGGTGGCCGCCTTTGACGGTCAGATCGGTCAGGCCGCGTATGCCGCGTCCAAGGGAGCGATTGCCAGCCTCACATTACCGGCGGCCCGTGAGTTGGCGCGGTTCGGCATTCGTGTGATGACCATCGCCCCCGGTATTTTTGAAACGCCGATGATGGCGGGCATGACGCCGCAAGTGCGCGAGTCCCTGGCCGCTGGCGTGCCTTTTCCTGCACGTTTGGGCAAGCCTGACGAGTACGCGTCGCTGGTTCGGCACATCATTGAAAACAGCATGCTCAACGGCGAAGTGATCCGTCTTGATGGCGCTCTGCGCATGGCTGCGAAATAAGGAGAACGAAATGACGTTAGTGAATGATCCGGTCGTGATTGTCAGCGTTGCCCGCACGCCCATGGGTGGCTTTCAAGGCGACTTCAAGGGCCTCACGGCCCCGCAACTGGGTGCGGCCGCGATTCGTGCAGCCATGGAGCGGGCGGGTATTGCCAGCGATAGCGTCGAAGAGGTGTTGTTTGGTTGTGTGCTGTCGGCAGGCCTGGGGCAGGCGCCTGCCCGTCAGGCCGCGCTGGGTGCCGGGCTGGACAAAGGCACCCGTTGTACCACGCTGAACAAGATGTGTGGCTCGGGCATGGAAGCAACCATTCTGGCGCACGATCGTTTGCTGGCTGGCGGCGTCGATGTGGTGGTGGCCGGCGGTATGGAAAGCATGTCCAATGCACCTTATTTGCTGGACCGTGCGCGCAGTGGTTATCGCATGGGGCATGGCCGGGTACTGGATCACATGTTCCTCGATGGCCTGGAAGACGCCTACGAACGGGGTCGTTTGATGGGCACGTTCGCTGAAGACTGCGCGCAAGCCCATGGCTTCAGTCGTGAAGCGCAAGATGCGTTTGCCGTGGCGTCATTGACCCGCGCTCAGCAGGCGATCAGTGACGGCAGCTTCAGCGCTGAAATCGTGCCGGTGCAGGTCACAGTGGGTAAAGAACAGCGTCTGATCAGCCATGACGAACAACCGCCAAAAGCCAATTTGGCGAAAATCCCGACGTTAAAGCCTGCCTTTCGCGACGGGGGCACTGTCACGGCGGCCAACTCCAGCTCCATTTCTGACGGGGCGGCTGCATTGGTGCTGATGCGCCGCTCACACGCGCAACAACGTGGCCTCACGCCACTGGCCGTGATTCACGGGCATGCGGCGTTTGCCGATGAGCCGGGTTTGTTCCCGACCGCACCGGTGGGCGCGATCAAGCGTCTGATGAGCAAGACCGGCTGGAGCCTGAATGAAGTCGACCTGTTCGAAATCAACGAGGCCTTTGCGGTGGTGAGTCTGGTGACCATGAGCGAACTGGATCTGCCACACAGCAAAGTCAATATTCATGGTGGCGCCTGTGCGCTGGGTCACCCGATCGGGGCCTCGGGTGCGCGGATTCTGGTTACGCTACTCTCGGCGCTGCGCCAACAAAAACTCAAACACGGCGTGGCCGCGATTTGCATCGGCGGCGGCGAAGCCACGGCGATTGCTGTGGAATGCCTGTACTAAGGAATTTTTATGCTCCCCACACCCGAACAATTACACATTCGTGAAGCGGCCCGCCAGTTCGCCCAAGAGCGTTTGAAGCCCTTTGCAGCTGAGTGGGACAAGCAGCATCGTTTTCCTCGCGAAGCCATCACGCAAATGGCCGAGCTGGGGTTCTTCGGCATGTTGGTCCCTGAACAATGGGGTGGTTGTGACACCGGTTATCAGTCTTACGCCATGGCCCTGGAGGAAATCGCCGCAGGCGACGGTGCATGCTCCACCATCATGAGCGTGCACAACTCGGTGGGTTGCGTGCCAATCCTGAAGTACGGCACCGAGCAGCAAAAAAGCGACTTTCTGATGCCTTTGGCCAGCGGCGCCATGCTCGGGGCGTTTGCACTGACCGAGCCTCAGGCCGGTTCTGACGCCAGTGACCTGAAAACCCGTGCTCGGCGTGAAGGTGACGGCTACGTGCTCAATGGCTGTAAGCAATTTATTACCTCGGGGCAAAACGCAGGCGTGGTGATTGTGTTTGCGGTCACGGACCCGGCCGCAGGCAAGCGCGGCATCAGTGCCTTTATCGTGCCCACCGATACGCCGGGTTACAGCGTGGCCCGCGTCGAAGACAAGCTGGGGCAGCACGCCTCCGACACCTGCCAGATCCTGTTTACGGAGATGAAAATCCCGCTGGCCAATCTTTTGGGTGAAGAAGGGCAGGGCTACAAAATCGCGCTGGGCAACCTCGAAGGCGGTCGCATCGGCATTGCCTCACAAGCGGTGGGGATGGCGCGCGCGGCCTTTGAGGCGGCGCGTGATTACGCTCGCGAGCGTGTCACGTTTGGTCAGCCTTTGGTCCAGCATCAAGCCGTGGCCTTTCGTTTGGCAGACATGTCGACTGAAATTGCGGTGGCCCGCCAGATGGTGCAATACGCCGCCGCGTTACGTGACAGCGGGCAATCGGCCTTGGTCGAGGCTTCGCAGGCGAAGCTGTTTGCGTCGGAAATGGCTGAGCGGGTGTGTTCCAAGGCGTTGCAAACCTTGGGGGGTTATGGCTATTTGAGCGACTTCCCGCTGGAGCGCATCTACCGCGATGTGCGGGTGTGTCAGATTTATGAAGGCACCAGCGATATTCAGCGCATGGTCATTTCGCGCAATCTTTGAATTGAGGACCTTATCCATGAGTTACGAAACCCTGCTGTTGGACATTCACGGGCATGTTGGCCTGATTACCCTGAACCGGCCACAGGCGCTCAATGCCTTGAATGCGCAGCTGGTGAGCGAAGTCAATCAAGCGCTGGACCAGTTGGAGGCGAATAACGAGATCGGTTGCATCGTGCTTACAGGGTCTAAAAAAGCCTTTGCGGCCGGGGCCGATATCAAGGAAATGGCTGATCTGACCTACCCGCAAATTTACCTGGACGACCTGTTTTCAGACAGTGAGCGCGTATCGACCCGCCGCAAACCGATTATTGCGGCAGTGGCCGGTTTTGCCTTGGGCGGTGGTTGTGAGCTGGCCATGATGTGCGACTTCATATTGGCCGGTGACAACGCCAAATTTGGCCAGCCTGAAATCAACCTCGGCGTATTGCCGGGTATGGGCGGCACGCAGCGTTTGACCCGCGCTGTGGGCAAGGCGAAAGCCATGGAGATGTGCTTGAGCGGACGCTTGATCGACGCGGCTGAAGCTGAGCGCTCGGGGCTGGTGTCGCGCGTGGTGCCGGTTGACGAATTGGTTGAAGAGGCATTGAAAGTGGCGGCTTTGATCGCCAAGAAATCCTTGCCGGTATTGATGTTGACCAAAGAGTGCGTCAATCGCGCCTTTGAAGTGACCCTGGCAGAAGGCGTGCGCTTTGAGCGTCGGGTGTTCCACTCCCTGTTTGCCACTCACGACCAGAAAGAAGGCATGGCGGCTTTCGTGGGCAAGCGTGAAGCGCAGTTCAAGCATCAGTGACGGGTTGTGCCTGAAACCGCGGGGTCTGGATGGAAAAGGCCTTAACCCCTCCAGAACCGCGGTTGTACGCTCCTGGAGGGGGCAGGTTCAGATCAGGTAGTTTTTCAGCTCTCGCGCAATCACCATCCGCTGAATCTCGCTAGAGCCTTCGTAGATCTGGGTAATGCGCGCATCGCGGTAGTAACGCTCGACCGGGTAATCCTCCAGGTAGCCATAACCGCCGTGGATCTGAATGGCTTTGGAGCACACGTACTCGGCGATCTCCGAAGCAAACAGTTTGGCTTGCGACGCCTCTGACAGGCATGGCTTGCCAGCGCTGCGCAGGCGCGCAGCGTGCAAGATCAGCAGGCGCGCAGCATTGAGGCGGGTTTGCATGTCGGCCAGCATATTGGCAACGCTTTGGTGTTCGATGATCGCTTTATCAAACTGCACGCGATCACGGGCATAGGCCAATGCGGCTTCAAATGCTGCACGGGCGATCCCCAGCGCTTGCGCTGCAATACCGATGCGACCGCCTTCAAGATTGGACAGGGCAATCGCCAGGCCCTTGCCACGCTCACCCAGCAAATTGGCTTGCGGGATGGTGCAGTTGCTCAGTGTGACAGCGCAGGTGTCCGAGGCGCGGATGCCCATTTTGTGTTCTGTGCGATCGACGATGAAGCCCGGCGTGGCAGTTGGCACCAAAAACGCAGAAAGGCCCTTTTTACCCAGCTCAGGATCAGTGACGGCAAACACGATGGCGAGTTTGGCGCGCTTGCCGTTGCTGACAAACTGTTTGGCGCCGTTGATCACCCAGTGGCCGTCATGCAGTTCTGCGCGGGTACGCAGGTTGTGGGCTTCGGAGCCGGCCTGCGGTTCAGTGAGGCAAAAACAGCCAATGGTTTGACCGCTGGCAAGTTCTGCCAGCCAGGTTTGCTTTTGCGCTTCGTTGCCGTATTTGAGGATCGGGCCACACCCTACCGAGTTGTGAATGCTCATCAGCGCGCCGGTGGCGCCATCGCCGGCCGAAATCTCTTCGACCGCCAGGGCGTAGGCTACGTAATCAACATAGGTGCCACCCCATTCTTCTGGTACCACCATGCCGAGCAAACCCAGCTCGCCCATTTTCGCGACCAGGGCGTCGTCAATCCAGCCTGCTTTTTCCCACGTCTGGGCATGTGGCGCGATTTCGCTACGGGCAAAATCACGGGCCATATCGCGAATCATTACGTGTTCTTCGCTCAGTTCGATGTCCTGCATGGCTCAGACTCCCGCAGGTTTAAAGTTAATGAAAAAACTCGCGACTTTATCCGCGTCCAGGCCGTCTAGCGTCGGTGGATTCCAGTGCGGTGTTTTGTCTTTGTCGATAATCAGCGCGCGTATCCCTTCAATCAAATCGCCACGGTCGAACCATTGACGATCCAGGTGCAGCTCCAGCGCGAAACATTGTTCAAGCGGTAGCGCACGGCCACGGCGCAGCATTTCGAGGGTGACGGCCATGGCCAGAGGCGAGCGGGTGTGCAGCAGGTCAGCCGTTTCATTGGCCCAGGCTTGCTGCGCCGGGTCAGAGGTCGCACGCAGCCGGGCGACGATGTCAGGGACGGTCTGGGCATTGAAGGTGTCATCAATCAGTGTGCGCATTTTTTTTAGCGGCGGGTCGGGCAGGGTATCGACGCTCAACCGCTCAAGCTGGGCCTTGAGATCGTCCAGAGGCGAGGTGCGCCATTTCATAGAGTCGAGTGCGCGGTCAAGATCGGGCAAGACGCTGCTGTCGATGTACCGGTCTGCAAGCCCGCAATACAGCGCGTCACTGGCGCGAATCTGTACACCGCTGACACCCAGATAGGTGCCCAATTGGCCAGGCGTACGGGTCAAAAAATAGCTGCCGCCCACATCCGGGAAATACCCGATGCCGACTTCCGGCATTGCCAGCTTGCTCCGCTCAGTGACGACACGCAGATCAGCGCCCTGAACCAGCCCCATGCCGCCGCCCAAGACCAAACCGTCCATCAGCGCCAGAACGGGTTTGGGGTAGTGGTGCAGGGTCAGATCGAGTGCGTATTCCTCTTCGAAGAACGCGGTATGCAGGGAGTTTTTATTGCGGTAGCTGTCGTACAGCGAGCGGATATCACCGCCTGCGCAGAAGGCTTTTTCACCCGCACCGCGCAGAACCACCGCTTTGACGTTGACGTCTTTGGCCCACGTGTCGAGGTGACGCTGAAGTTCGCGCACCATGTTCAGATTGATGGCATTGAGGCCGCTTGGGCGGTTAAGGGTCAGGTGGCCAATATGGTTGCGCACGTGAGCCAGAATTTCGGATTGAACGACCTCGACATACGGTGCCGGTGTGGAGGAAACCTGAGCAGTCATCACTAACTCCCTGCTTTGTCTTGTTTTTAGGGGCTGTTCGCAGGCGAACGATGCTCGATGCTAACAGTGCAAATTTGCCCATTACAACCGGAATAAGTGCAGGGCAAGCGTGCATATTTGCATGTTGGGGGCGTAAATATGCGCTGTTACTGCGCGAGCCAACCCCCATCGACATTCCAGGCGGCGCCGCGCACCTGGCTGGCTGCTTCGCTGCACAGAAATAACACCAACTCTCCCAGTTGAGGCGGCGTCACAAACTCCAGAGAGGGCTGCTTCTCGGCCAGCAGGTCATGTTGGGCCTGATAGGGGTCGATGCCCTGGCTGATGCGTTGATCAATTTGATTTTGCACCAGTGGGGTGAGCACCCAGCCGGGGCAGATGGCGTTGCAGGTTATGTTGCTGGTGGCGGTTTCCAGGCCTACGACTTTGGTCAGACCGATCACGCCATGCTTGGCAGCTACATAGGCCGATTTGCCCACCGAGCCAACCAGCCCGTGAACCGATGCAATATTGACGATGCGTCCCCAATTGCGCTTGTGCATGCCGGGCAGGGCGAGGCGAGTGCTATGAAACACCGCTGACAGGTTGATGGCGATGATCGCGTCCCAGCGCTCAACCGGGAATTGTTCGACGCTGGCCACATGCTGGATGCCTGCGTTGTTGACCAGAATATCAATGCCGCCGAATTCACGTTCGGCATAGCTGATCATGTCGGCAATCTGGGCGGGGTCGCTGACGTCGGCTGCATGATGGCCAACCCGACCACCGAATTGTTCAACGTCTGCGATGACTTTACTGGCATCGCCGAACCCGTTGAGTACCACGTCGGCCCCCGCTTTGGCCAGGCTCAGCGCAATACCCAGACCAATGCCACTGGTGGAGCCGGTTACCAATGCAGTTTTACCCTTAAGGCTCATGATCAATTCCCCCAAGTGAGACACGATTCATTCGTGAATGAAGAAACGTAGCACGAGGTTAAGGCTGCGGATACGAAACGGCCCACCAAAGGGCGGGCCGTTATCACACAAAACCGTAGAGTTAGTCCTGACGGCTGGTGACTTCTAGCAGGTGGTAGCCGAACTGGGTTTTAACCGGGCCTTGAACCACGTTAATCGGTGCGCTGAACACTACAGTGTCGAATTCTTTAACCATTTGGCCTGGACCAAAAGAACCCAGATCGCCACCTTGACGGCTTGACGGGCAAGTAGAGTTGGCTTTGGCGACTTCAGCGAAATCAGCGCCGCCTTCGATTTGTGTTTTCAGTTCATTGCACTTGGCTTCGCTGGCAACAAGGATGTGACGGGCGGTGGCTTTAGCCATGAGAGAGTGCTCCTTTCAATAAAGTGGTGAGACTACCGGATTCAGTCCGTTTTTTCTCGGCAAAAGTTCCTGAAATCAATCGCTCTTGGTGCTTCACAGGCCTTTGGCCTTCAGACGCTGGGCATGCTCGACATACAACTGCACGGGGTCTACGGCTTTTGGGGGGCGCCTGCCTGCCAAGTGATTAATCGTGTCCATGTGGTCCAGCGCGTAATCCGAACGAATGACATGGCCTAAGTGCGAGCTGAAACGCCCCACCATTCCGTCGTTTTGTTTGGTTTCATGGGTGAAGAAGCGTGCGAAGACCCGGCAGGCATTGTGCAAGGGGTCCAGGAGGTTGATCGACTCGGACAGGAGTGACCCTTTAATAATCCCGCTCCAGGAATAATAGAAAACGCCATCGGTCTGTTCCGGGCCCATACCGCCCCAGACGGCGGGTAAACCTTGCGGGTATTTGCGGTTGAATTGCGCTACGCCTTTTGTCGTCAGCGCATCTAACGCACTGAGTGCATCCTGCGGATTGTTAGGTTGGCCGCTGATGGTGGACAGGAACGAGCCAAATGCTGTGGTCAAAGCCGCAACGACCAGCTCTGGACGTTTGCCCGGGGTAAATGCCTGACGCAAACGGTCGGCCAGTTCTGAGCCGTGGTTGGGGCCGCTGACAGAGGTGACGGACGCCACGGCCTGCGGGGCGATAGCGCCTGCATAACGAGAGGTCAGGGCGCCCTGGCTGTGGCCGATCAGGTTGACCTTGGGTGAACCGTAATGACGACAAATGGCGTGTACTTGCTCAAGTAATTGCTCACCGCGTAACTCATTGCTGTTGGCGGCTGATACTTGCGCTACGTAAACAGTGGCACCAGCGTTATTGAGTGCCTGCTTGATGCCTTTGAAATAGTTGAACGGGCCGATGTGGTCGAAGCCAAAAAGCCCGTGTACCAAAACAATCGGGTATTGCGTATGGGCTGACGTATCCATGTCTATGCGCATCCTCGCAAGATGGTTGATCCATAGACAACACCCTAGATGACAACCTGAGCGTTGTTGTGCTGGGGAGTTGGATAGCCTTAGCGGCTCATAAGTCTGGATTAGAGCCTCATTTGCACCAATCCTGCCAAGGGGGAGCACATATCCGGCTGGTTGTGCTGAATTGTCAGGCCGCTTGAATTGGCCTGCCTGACAGGTACGCTCCTGTTCTTGCGCAACCGCAGGCATGTCAATGCCGGGTTGCGCAGGGGGGCAAGGCTAACCGATGACGTTGGTATTTATCCGTTGTTGGCGCAGTTGGGTAGCGGCATTTCGCAATAAGTGCTCGGTCGCCTCCCAGCCAAGGCAGCCGTCGGTCACAGACACGCCGTAGCGCATGTCGTCACTCAGGGGTTGGCAACCTTCGAAGAGATGGCTTTCGAGCATCATGCCGATCACTGAGTCATCCCCTGCGAGGCGTTGCGCAAGCACATTGTTGAAGACGTCGGGTTGGCGCAGCGGGTCTTTGCCGCTGTTGGCATGGCTGCAATCCACCATCAGGCGTACGGGTATGCCATTTTTCTCAAGCCCGGCACGTGCTTTGGCTACATGTGCGCAGTCGTAGTTCGGGCCGCTGTGGCCGCCGCGTAATACCAAGTGGGTATCAGGGTTGCCTGGGGTCAAGACTATGGCCGGATGGCCTCGGTCATCCACGCCGAAGTGTCGATGGCTATGTGCCGCGGAACGCATGGCATCGCAGGCAATGGAAACCCCGCCGTCGGTGCCGTTTTTGAAGCCTACGGGCAGGTCAAGGCCACTGGCCATTTCTCGGTGTATCTGTGATTCGGTTGTGCGTGCGCCAATCGCCACCCAGCCCAGCAGGTCGTCGAAGTATCCAGCAGCAATGGGTTGCAACAGTTCGGTGGCAACAGGCAGCCCCATGCGCAACATTTCGATCATCAATTCTCGCGACAGTGTGAGGCCGTGGGCCATATCATCGCTGCCGTCCAGATGGGGGTCGTAGGCCAGACCTTTCCAGCCCACCGTGGTGCGCGGTTTTTCGATGTATGCACGCATCACCAACAGCACGTCCTCGCTGATATCGCGGGCCAGAGCCGCCAGATGGCTGGCGTATTCAAGGGCTGATTGAGGGTCGTGGATGGAGCAGGGGCCGACCACAATCAACAGTCGGGCGTCTTCACCGTTGAGGATGGCGCGGATGGCTTGGCGTTGTTCGCTGACCTGATTGCACAACAGTGCGCTCAGCGGCAATTGCTGCTTGAGTTGCGCTGCGCTGGGCAGGCGTTGGGTCAAGACGTTTTTGCTTTCTGGGGTAGCGGTGGGTAGTGCGCAGACGGTTGCGTTCATGATGTGAGCTTCCTGGGCAGGCGACGGGATTCCCGCGCGCTCGGCCCTAGTGGGGTGTTCGACGATTGACCGGACAGGTCGTGAGTGCATGCGTGCCACCAATGTGGGTCCGTTCGGAGGCGGCAGACTGTCCCGAACGACGGCTGATAAATCGCCATGCAGTGCAAAGGTCGAAGCGGTAATAAGTGGCGTTGTTCATGGGTTAAATCCTCAAATTAATAAATTGTCAGGGCCTAAAAAAACAAAACCCCCGGTCGGGGAGCCGACCGGGGGTGAGAATTCTCTGGTAGGCGACCCCTGAAATATGGGCGCCGGTTGGGTATCAGGCGCGCCAGTGGCTAAACCAATACCCAAAATAAAATCGTGCAGCGCAGAGCGTGTTGTTCGCACACACAGTGCCACCCGAGCGCGAAACGCTGGCGATTTGGCAAATGTCTGGGTGGGCGTGGTGCAACATGGCTGCTCTCCGATGAATGGCTCGAAGCTTACTCGAGACAAGTCAACCGATTCAATCAAAAAATGCTATGAGCCGGTGTAGCGGGAGCTATGAGTGGTGAATTCATGAATAGTCAGATCAATGTTTTAGCTTTGACCAGTCCCTGGATCGTGTGCAGCTGACGGCTTTGCCCGCATGGCTCAATACTAAAGCGGGTGGTATTTGCATTAAGGCGCATACTCAAGTGAGTGAATCACTTTTCGCCATAACCTCTGCTGGAGCAGGAATGATTCCATCCTTCATGCCCAACAGTACCGCCACTTTGTGGGCTTCTCCGCGCTTTCCTTTTTTGCGCCCGGCGAGCACTTGATACGTGGTTGCCGGGTCAACGCCGTGTTCTCGAGCAAACTCTTGAACCGACTTTCCTTGATGCTCCAGCCATGCCTTGGCTTGTGCGGCAGTACGAATTCCGGTCATAGTTCAAAACCGTTCAAAGTTGTTTAATATTTTTTGATTATACCATCCTCGCGGGTGTTTAAAATGGGAACTTACATCCAAATGAGTGGAATTGGTTCGCGGTTGAGGCAAGAGAGAGCGGCTGGGTATGTCGCAGAAAGCTTTTGGCGTAATCGGTGGCGTTGAAGCTAATGCACAGGGCAAATATGAAAATGGCGATCGCGCACCCAAGGCCGATTATTTATCGCGGGTGGCTGAGTGCGGTGTAGATGTACTTTTTGTGTTGACCGGCAGTCCAACGCCGACATTGGTCGATAACCTGAGTCAGGTAGAAGAGAAGGTGCTGGTCAGTTATCGCGTGCTGCAAAAGGAGGATCAGGATGCTATTCGCCGCTTGACGACTACCCTGGCCGACTTGTCGGTGATCCATTCAGGTAAAAATCGTCATGAGCCGAATGACGCTTAAACCCATGAACACGGGCGGCTTACAGGCTCATCTTGTTTTTGCGGGGTGTGACGTTGCAGGTAAATAGGTTGGTTCAATTGTTTTTTGCTAAGGTGTCGGCAACCAACGAAGACCAATTTACGAGGTGTCGACTTGATTCGGGTTCTAGTGGTCGATGACCATGATCTTGTGCGTACAGGCATCACACGAATGCTGGCTGATATCGATGGCTTGCAGGTAGTAGGTCAGGCCGAGTCCGGCGAAGAGTCATTGATCAAGGCTCGCGAACTGAAGCCGGATGTCGTCCTGATGGATGTCAAAATGCCTGGCATTGGGGGGCTGGAGGCGACACGCAAAATGATGCGTAGCCATCCCGATATCAAAGTAGTTGCGGTGACCGTCTGTGAAGAAGATCCGTTTCCTACGCGCTTGCTGCAAGCAGGCGCTGCCGGCTATATGACCAAAGGTGCTGGCCTGGCTGAGATGGTCCAGGCCATACGCCTGGTGTTCGCGGGCCAGCGCTACATAAGTCCGCAGGTGGCTCAGCAGTTGGCGCTCAAGTCATTTCAGCCTGCCAGCGACTCTCCCTTTGACGCCTTGTCCGAACGTGAAATCCAGATTGCCCTGATGATCGTCGGCTGCCAAAAAGTGCAGGTCATATCCGATAAGTTGTGCCTGTCCCCCAAAACGGTGAATACCTACCGTTATCGGATCTTTGAAAAACTTTCCGTTAAAAGTGATGTTGAACTGGCCTTGTTGGCTGTTCGCCACGGCATGGTAGATGCTGGTTGACGATGACTGACGTGTTTGATGCTAGTGCCTTTCTTTCGACGTGCAGCGGTCGCCCTGGCGTATATCGCATGTTCGATCGCGACGCTCGCCTGCTTTACGTGGGCAAGGCCAAGAACCTGAAAAAGCGTTTGGCCAGCTATTTTCGAAAAACCGGGCTGGCCCCCAAAACAGCTGCGCTGGTCTCGCGCATCGCTCAGATCGAAACCACGATTACCGCCAACGAAACCGAAGCCTTGTTGCTTGAACAGACGCTGATCAAAGAATGGCGTCCGCCTTACAACATTCTGCTTCGTGACGATAAATCGTATCCCTATGTTTTTCTGTCTGATGGGCAATACCCGCGCCTGAGCATTCACCGTGGCGCCAAGAAGCCCAAGGGCAAGTACTTTGGGCCATATCCCAGTGCGGGTGCGATTCGGGAAAGTTTGAGCCTTTTGCAAAAGACTTTCCTGGTGCGTCAATGCGATGACAGCTACTTCAAAAATCGAACCCGGCCTTGTCTGCAATATCAGATCAAGCGTTGCAAGGGGCCGTGCGTTGGGCTGGTTGAACCGCAGGAATACGCTGAGGACGTGCGTCACTCGGTCATGTTCCTTGAGGGGCGCAGCAGCGCACTGACCGACGAATTGAACAGTGCCATGGAGCAGGCCGCCAGCACTTTGGACTTTGAGCGTGCCGCCCAAATACGCGATCAGATCTCATTGTTGCGCCGTGTCCAGGACCAGCAAAGTATGGAAGGCGGCAATGGCGATGTGGATGTGATCGCTGCATTTGTGAACCCGGGGGGTGCCTGCGTGCACTTGATCAATGTGCGGGGCGGGCGGGTGTTGGGTAGCAAGAACTTCTTTCCACAAGTAGGCATCGAGGAGGAGGTGGCCGAAGTCATGGCGGCCTTTCTTGGGCAGTACTACATCAGCAGTCCGGAGCGTGACTTGCCAGGCGAATTGATCGTGAACGTCGAGCACGAGAGCTTTGAAGCTATCAGCGCGGCCATAGAGGAGCTGCGCGGGCGGGAAATGGCAATCAGCTATCGAGTGCGTGGTACGCGTGCGCGCTGGCAACAATTGGCCGTGACCAACGCCGAGCAGGCGTTGAGTGCTCGCTTGGCTAATCGCCAGCATGTAGCGGCCCGTTTTGAAGCGCTGGCCGAGGTGCTCAAGCTGGATGAAATTCCGCAGCGGCTGGAATGCTATGACATCAGCCACTCAAGCGGGGAGGCCACTGTTGCATCTTGCGTCGTTTTCGGGCCTGAAGGCCCAATCAAGTCGGACTACAGGCGTTTTAACATTGAGGGCGTCACCGCGGGTGATGACTACGCCGCCATGCGTCAGGCCCTGATGCGACGCTTTAGTCGACTCAAAGAGGGTGAGGGCAAGTTGCCGGATATTCTGCTGGTTGACGGTGGTAAAGGGCAGATGTCCATGGCCCGGGAAGTGCTGAATGAATTGGCGGTTCCCGACCTCATCTTGTTGGGTGTCGCCAAAGGGACAACGCGCAAGGCCGGTTTCGAAACCTTGTACCTGAATGATTCAGCTCACGATTTCACCCTGAAGGGGGATTCTCCGGCTTTGCATTTGATCCAGCAAATTCGCGACGAAGCTCACCGTTTTGCCATTACCGGGCACCGCGCTCGTCGCGGAAAAACCCGCAGAACCTCAACGCTGGAAGGCATTGCAGGGGTAGGCCCGACGCGCCGCCGAGATTTATTGAAACATTTTGGTGGATTACAAGAGCTGTCTCGTGCAAGCATCGAGGAGATCGCCAAAGCACCCGGGATCAGTAAAAAGCTCGCTGAGTTGATTTATGCAAACCTGCACAGCGAGTAGAATGCCACCTCACCTCGTAGCCAGTTGTGCCGATGAATATCCCTAATTTGATCACCGTACTACGCGTTCTTCTGATTCCTATCTTCATCCTGTTGTTCTACCTTCCCTACAGCTGGAGCTATGTTGCCTCCAGTTCTGTCTTTGCATTTGCGGCGGCAACGGATTGGCTGGACGGGTATCTGGCCCGGCGATTGGAGCAAAGTACCCCCTTTGGTGCCTTCCTTGACCCGGTGGCAGACAAACTGATGGTGGCAGTTGCGCTGGTGTTGTTGGTGCAAGAGCACCATAACGTGTGGCTGACCTTGCCGGCCGCCGTAATCATCGGTCGTGAGATCGTGATTTCTGCTCTGCGCGAGTGGATGGCCGAGTTGGGTGCGCGAGCACAAGTTGCCGTATCCAACATGGGCAAATGGAAAACCGCCGCACAGATGCTGGCACTCGTGATTTTGTTGGCTAACCCCTCAGATTTCAGCTTTTGGGTGGTTGTTGGATATGGCCTGTTGTTGGTCGCCGCCGGGTTGACGTTGTGGTCGATGCTCCAATATTTGCGAGCTGCCTGGCCACATTTGAAAACCACTTCAGGAAAATAAAATAAAACTTATTGAATCAAGGGGTTGACGCATTCTTTTAAAACTATAGAATGCGCACCACCAAGACGCGGGAATAGCTCAGTTGGTAGAGCACGACCTTGCCAAGGTCGGGGTCGCGAGTTCGAGTCTCGTTTCCCGCTCCAAAATTTGATCCACAGATGTCCATCGGACACTGGGATCCACGAAAAAGACGCTTAGGCGTCTTTTTTCGTTCCGGCGAGTTCCATCGAAAGCCCCCCCCAGCTGTACTTTTGGGTACAAAATACGGTACATCCTGAATTTGAGTCTTGGGGGCGTAGCGGTTTTTGCGAAGAGCGCTCATGTTCGGTCTCGATATATATCTCCTCGACTTACAAGGCGGGAGACGGGCCCATGGTCTCGACCGGTATTGCCGTACGCCAGGCCAAACCCACCGGTAAAAGTTACACCCTCCGCGACTTTGACGGGCTTGTCCTGTATGTCAGCCTCAAAGGCACCAACCAATGGCGCCTGCGCTTCTGCTGGCTGCGCAAGCAGGCGCGTATTTCCTTGGGCGCCTACCGGGCGGTCATCCTCAAACAGGCGCGTGTGGCACGGGACGCCGCCAACCCGCGTCTTTCGCGCGGGGCGGCGACCAGGCCTCGCCGAGCGCGGCTTATAGTTGTTCCACGGAGTCGCCGGGGCGCAGCAGGACAAGGCGGGCCCAGTCGAGGCGGGGAGAGGGATGGGGCATTGTGTGGTGGAAGTCGCGAGGGGGTGTGAGCAGAGGCTCACAGGCTGCGGGGAGCGGGCCGGTTGGCACAATAGGTATGGCACGAAAATGGGCTCGCCGTGTTGATCGCGCCATGCACGCCCGCCACGGCACCTTGCACCGTGAGCCGCCGTCACTGTTGACAGCGGTAATCCTGAGTAACGGTGGTTTCCAGGCAGTAGAGTGACCCCATGGTGCGGCACTGGGATTTTTCCGCGCCCGCGCGTTCAGCTCGTTGGCAGTTCCAAAATTGGCAACGCCCCGTGGCGATCACCAACCCTTGGGACTCCCGGATCTGAACGTACTCAAGCGGCGTATGTACGTAGGAAAGTTGCACAAGGCCGGCGGATGGATTGCCGCCGGTCGCCTCTCAATATTTCAGCGTTGCGCAGCTTGCCAAGAGCGGTAGGGCGAGGGGAATGGCGCCGATGGCGGATTTCATTGTCGAGGACGATCCTTCGTGAGTAAAAAATGACGTTTGTCTGAAGTGTTCTACTAGCCAGCCTCAGCATGGATCGCCTAAGGCGGCCCAAACTTGACCGACTGGCAACCACTGGACAGCAGCAGTTCGCCTTCATCGGCTTCAAACCCAGCAACCTTCCTTTCCTGATCGACAGTGATGGAAAGGATGCAACGATTCGGGTTATTGACGGTTACCCAATAGTTGGTGTGCACCATCACGTTGCCCTGCCTTTCCGATACCCGCGCCACTCCCTCGTTGCTTTCATAGGAGGTGTCGCGGTACCAATGAATCACCACATGCTTGTCGTCCGCGCTGCGGTCCATCTTCTGCGGCGGGCCAAAGAAATCAATCGCGTCCTGCGCCGCACGCCCCTTCCACTGGCTGCGGACATACATCTCCGGCACGGTGTCAAAGCTGACGCAGCCGGTCTGCAGCAGCACCAGGGTCAAGACCAATGCGCCTGTGTATTTCAGTCGATCCCTCATTGTTCAAGCGTGCCAGTCGGCGGCGAAGGCCATTTTTCTCAGGGGCACCCAAGAGGAAGTTGAGGTCGCACATCACTTCTTCGGTGCTGCTCTTTTTGGCCTCAATGCGAATCTGCTGATTGCCCGGCAGCTGTTAGAAGAGGCCTTGCTGCGTGATCGCCACCAGTTGCTCGCTTAGCATTTCGCCATCATCGTAACGCAGGGCATGCACCAGGCGGTTCTCGTTGTCGTATTCGAATAGTTGGCGTTGAGTTGCGCTGCGCCGCTCGATCACATTGCCCCAGGCGTCGTAGCGGTAGCGGTACTGCTGCCAGTGCCGCAGGCGGTTGTCCTTGATATGCCCGAAACGGGTGCCG